>NZ_CP009044.1 GCF_000736415.1 Campylobacter iguaniorum
ATGAGCGGAAATCCATTAACTGCACCGTTAGCTGATATAGCTTCGTTGCCAACAAAGATATGGGGGAGTGTTTTTAAAAGATACAAACTTTCTAAATTTCTCCCTTATCACCTTTATGATCCTAAAATTGAAATGTACATAAACAATGATGATAGCTTTGGATGTATTTTTCAATGTGCTCCAAGGATTAGAATGGGTACATCGACTGCGACTGCTATTGAAGAGATGTTAAATAAACTTCCAGATAATACTTTCATTCAGTTTACTCTTGTTGGAAGCAAAAACATCAAGCAAGTTGTTGAAAATTGGAGACTTGAGCATAAAAAAAGAGCTAAAACCGATAAAGAGCACGGTGAGCTTTTAGCAACTGCAATCGATAATATGGCTGAGTTCTATTATTCAAAAACAGTAGAAGCTCCATCTCGTTCTATGACTGCAAAGCTAAAAAATTTTACTCTTTTTGTATCGATAAAATCAAATAAAAAAGATGCTCTAATGAGCTACAAAGGAACGCTAAAAAATATATTGGCTGCAAACCATTTCGCTCCACAAAATGCAACTCCAGATATGGTTAAACCAATTATATATGAGCTGTTTAATGGTGGCCACGATTTAAGAGATATTCCTGCTTATGATGAATTTGCATATCTTAATAATCAACTTATTGCTCCAAGTACAAAAGTGGTAGTAAAGGACACTCATCTTGAGAGTGATGGTAGAAGTTGGATAAGTTTAACTCCTCAAGCACTTCCTAAATATGCTCATATTTCAGATTTTGGAGAGAAAATCGGTGATTATGTATCAAAAGCTTTGGATACAAACCAATTCAAAGATACTTTTATGATTACTACATCGATAACAAGATTACCAAAAACAAAAACAAACGGTGTAGCTCGAAATCACTCTATGATACTTGGGCAAAAATGGAGTGAAGCAATTTTTAGACAATTTGCAGCAGCTAAAGAGGAGAGTGTATCAATTCTTGACCGCATTGATAGCAGAAAAGAGAAACTTTATGCAATGGATCTAAATATACTTGTAAGTGGTGATAATTTTGATGATGCAAAAGAGAACGCCCAAACAATTATGAGTTACTGGAACAAAGGTGGAGAGTATAAAGCCATTACTCTTGATGATGCAATGGGTATTCATCACCTTAACTTTATGGCATCATTACCAATGGGAATAAATAGAGAGTATATGTTTGAAACAACTGGAAAATATAGAAGTATGTTTCCAGATCAAATTGCTCAGTTTGTACCGCTAGAAGCAGATTACAAAGGAAATCATCCAAACTTGATGCTTTTCTCTAGGCGTGCTCAATTATCTGGATTTGATTTGTTTATTTCAAATATTAACTTTAACGCTTATCTTGTTGCAACATCTGGAGCTGGAAAATCAGTTCTTTTAAATATGCTTGGATTTAATTCTTATACAAGAGGAGATAGGGTTTTTGTACTGGATTACGATAACTCGTTTTTGAAGCTTTGTGAGACGATAGACGGGCAATATATCTTCCTTGATCCACAAAAACCTATAAGCTTTAATCCTTTTAGTGAAATACACGATGAAGCTGAACTAATGGAAGATTTAGCATATCTCTCAGATTTTGTGTATATGCTTGGTAGTTCAAAAAGTGAGCAAAGAGCTTTAGAAGATGAAAAACTTATCAAAACTAAGCTACAAGATAATATCAAACTTCTTTTTAGAGAATTTGGTAACAAAATGGAAGTTACTCATATTAGAGATAAAATGAGACAAGTAGATGATAGTAGATTTAAAGATTTTGCTGACCAACTTGGTACATTTTGTAGAGGTGGTATTTATTCTCGGTTCCTAGAGGGTAAAAATGAGTTTAATATCCAAAAAGAGTTCATTGTAGTTGAGTTTAAAGGAATTGAGAACCATCCAGATATTAGAGATCCTATTATTATGCTCCTTATCTACCATATCAATCAACTTATGTATATGAGTGGAGATAGAAAAAATAGGATACAGATTATTCTTGATGAGGCTCACCGTTTCTTAGGGAAAAATCCTCGAATGGATGATTTTATTGAGCAAGCATATAGAAGAGCTAGAAAATATGATGGTTCTATTATCCTTGCGACACAAGGTTTTGATGATATTTACAACGCAAAATCTGGTGGGTTAAGTAAAGCAGGAACTGTTATTGTTAATAACTCATCTTGGAAATGGTTTATGAAGCAAACTGAAACCTCAATTAATATGCTTATTAATTCAGAGGTATTTAACTTTAGTGATATTGACAAAGAGATATTAAGATCTATTGTAACAGTAAAGCCAGAGTATTCAGAGTTATTTATGATTACTCCAGAGGAGTATAAGTTGCCGTATAGATTGTTAATGGATAAATTCTTTTACTATCTTACAACTACGGATCCAAAAGATAAAGCTAAAATCAACCAACTTGTAGAAAATGGGATGACATTAGCTAAAGCGATTGAAACACTTGCAAACGAAAAGGATTAATAAAATGAAATTGAGCAACTTCCTATTAATGATTGTGTACTCTTTGGCTATAAGTGGGCTTGTAGTGTTCG
Source organism: Campylobacter iguaniorum (assembly GCF_000736415.1). NCBI lineage: Bacteria > Pseudomonadati > Campylobacterota > Epsilonproteobacteria > Campylobacterales > Campylobacteraceae > Campylobacter > Campylobacter iguaniorum. The sequence goes on from NZ_CP009044.1 coordinate 2,565, forward strand.
CTTACGATAAGTATAAAGTACAAGATCAGATACCAAAATTTTATATGATTGACTCTCAACTAATTGTAGAGCAAAAGAAAAATGAGCTTAAAGAGATGATATTTAAGCAAGGACAACAACCTACTGAGGATGCAATAGTTGATTACCTCACCAACATAGATAAGATTGTTGAGTATATATCAAAAAGAGACAATGCAATCATTGTAGTTAAAACTGCGGTAGCTTCTAAAAATGTAAAAGATATTACCAGAGAAGTTTTACAAATTTATGCAAAAGAAGTAAGTGGCAAAAGCATAAATTAGCATAAATTATGCTAAAATATGAGCGTTTTTATAAAAAGATTTGGAGAGTCTAAATGAATGAAAAAATGAAAAAATTTATCAAGTATGTAGCTGCTGGAATTGTAATTTTTGGAATTGGTAATTTAGCTTTAAGTGCTATTGGTTCTAAATATGGTTTAGGCATTATTGTTACAAAAAGCTTAGATAAAGATTATTTCATTTTTCAAAGAGATTGGCAAGGTAAAATCGCCAAAGGTGAAATTATTTATTTTTCTCTCCCTATCGAAACGCCTTATTACAAAAAAGCTTCAAAATTTGGAAAAATTATTATGTGTGAGGGTGGAGATAAGTTAAGTACACAAGGACTTGATTATTATTGTAATAATAAGTTTATTGGTACGGCAAAAACTACTGATAAAAATGGTAAGCCAGTCTCTCCCTTTATATACAATGGTGAAATACCTCAAGGAAGCTTTTTTGTAATGGGAACACACGAACGAAGTTATGATAGTAGATATTGGGGCTTCGTTAATGAAGATCAAATACAAGGAATTGCAATATGGTCAATTTAAAAAAAATCACGGCTTTATTTTTGGCCGCAACTATTTCATTATCAACTCCTGCAACGGCAAATTTAACAAGTTTTATACAAAATAACCTCGATACTTCAATTACTACTGAAAATGCTGGGTATTATAAAACACAATCAAGAGGATACTATACTCTTGGGAGTGCAAGGGTTAGATGGGGTGGACTCGGTACAGTACATCCATTCAATATGCAAGCCCCATCTATTAATGTTGGGTGTTCTGGTATTGATATGGTTTTTGGTGGATTTTCATACTTAAATTTTGAGTACCTAGTTGAAAAGTTGAAAAAAATCTCCGCAGCTGCTCCAGCATTTGCTTTTAAAATGGCTCTATCAACGCTTTGTAAAGACTGCGATACGATTATGACTGAACTTGAAAAAATTGCAAATGCAATTAATAATATGAACTTTGATACTTGTAAAATGTCTCAACAAATTGGGAGCTGGGCTGGTGCAAAGATTGGAAATATGGCAAGTGATGCACTTAAATTTGGTGGTAGTGAGAGTTGGTTGTCCTCTCATACAAAAGCTATCGAAGATACATCAAGTACAATTCAAGGCTGGATTAATGGTGCTAACTCTTGGATGAATGGTGGAGCTGAGGGTGCAAAAGAGAATTTATTACAAGGTTCTTTAGTTAAGCGTGCAACGGATACATACGGTACTATTTTTGGAAATGGTGCTGAATGGGAAGCTCTTACTAGATCGATGGTCGGTGATGTTGTCGGTTACACAAAAGAAAAAACAAAAAGCGATGGTTCAAAAGAAACTGATATTAAAGTTGAAATTATCCATCCAGAGATGGACTATGTTAAATTTATAGAAATTTTGCTTGAGGGTGGAACCGTTGATGCGGTTGGATTTAGTCAAACTGAAAGCGGTGGTATGAAAATGAAACCAACATATCCTACTACACAAATTACAATTCCAACTGGCGGTATGAAAAAAATGGTTGAAGATAAAATTATAGCTATTGTAAATAAAATTAATGCAAATGAAGCTTTAAGTATATCAGATAAAAATTTTATCAATTCTATGCCAGTACCAGTGTATAGAATTATAAATGTTATCTCTGTTCTTGGAGATACTGGAGTAGAGAAAACCGCTGAGTATATTGCATTAAAACAAATAGATGCTCTTATTAGAAAATTGACAGATGAGATGACAAGATATTTAGCTGTTTACAAAAGACAAAAAGGTGCGGATGTATTAAGTGATAAAGATATGGAAAAAGTAGATCAATTAGTTTTCACTGCAAGACAAAATAGACAACAAATAAATGATATTATGGTTGGCGTTGCAGCTGATTTTAACAAGCAAGTTGATTTAGTTAATTACTATATGGATCTTGAGAAAAATATCCGTCAAAAATCTCCATTATGGACTGCTGCAAGTTTTGGTGGGTGAGGTATTAAGGGATGAGAAAAGCTTTAATATTAGCTGCATCTCTTATGATGCTATTAAACGCAAATGACAACTGGAACGCTGGCCAAAATATTGGAAGCTCTACTCTCAACCACTTCAAAGGAAATATGAGCGGTACTATCAACAACCCTATGACTACGGATCAAAAACTCCAAACCGTAGATGGTTCAAAAGATGGTAATGCTAAATTGATATGCTCTGAGGGAAGCACAAGAGAATATCTTACAATAGGTTATAGTGGAACTAGCGATATTACAGTATCAGTTCAAATGGATAAGAACCTTGATGGCACTAAAGAAACATCGTGGTCATATTCTGGGATTAGTGGCGTATGCTCAAACGGTGCTATAAAATGCTCTTTAGGCACTTGGAATAACTGTAAATACTATGAGTGGGTATTTAGTGGTGGTGTTTTAAAATTAAATGAAACACAACCCGATTTAGTAGGTGGTTGTTATTGTATAAACAGTTCTTGTGGTGGACTTGCTGCGACTGAAAAAAAGAATATTTTAAATGATATATCTGGAGCTATTGCTCCTTTGATGTCCGATAGCTCACAATATGTAATTACAAGAGCTGAGAATAACGGACAAACAGTTAAATATTGGGGGCAAGATTATTCAAATTGTAGTAATTCAAATGGTTCACGCCCAAGTATTTCGCTAAGTGGTTCAAATATGCAATCACAAACAGATAATGCTGCTCTAGCTCAGTCAAACAATGAGTCAAGTGCTTATTATATTTTAAATGAGGGTGCAGGTAACGATACAACTCTTGATGATAGTTTTAAAACAGATTTAACAAATAGATCAACATCCGTAAGAGCATCGGCTACAAACCCTACTGGAACTAATAATTACTCCTATACGGATAATTTAAGCGGTTCATCTATAAATGTGAGTGGCTCTCTTCTCCTTGGTACTCAAGGACAAGCAAAATATTGTGAAGTAGAATGGACGAAAAGCAATACAGATGCTTTCCTTGATGAAACGAATAGAAAAAGTGGAACTACAAATAATCAAGTGAAATATAGTGAGATAAGAGAGTGTATTAATAATTGGACGGTGTGCCCTGTAAATGCAGGAGAAAGTATTAAGCATCAATGCGGTGCTATTGATAATTTTGCGGAAGTTACTGGGGCATTAAATGCTGTAAGCGAGGCAACAAAGGATATGGTATGTTCTTCAACAAACTAAAATATAATTTAATGATTTTATTGCTTTTAATTTCAACACAATCATACGCTTTAATATGTAGTGATTATGGTGATTTTAAAGAGTATGGCGGACATTATTACTCAACAACTGTAAAAAAATTAACATTTAAAGATGCAAAACTATTAGCTGAAAATAGTGGGGGTTATTTGGCTATTCCAAACAGTAGCTCTGAAAATGCTTTTATAGCAGGTTTAATCAAAGATGGAGAATATTCTTGGATAGGTATCCACGATCCAAGCTTAACGGCTAATTATTGCTATTCCACTTCAAACTGCTCTCGTGATGACAGTAGATTTAAAACGGTTAAAAATACTGCACTTTCTTATAAGAATTGGGCGGAATATCAACCAGATAATCTTGTAATGGAATATGATGTAATGGATGGCAAAGAGCAAGTTACCCCACTTGGTGAGCATTGGGTAGCAATGGCGTATAGTGGAAAATGGGCTGATTTTGGAAACCATAAAACAAGTTATAATAATCCGATTAAATACTATGCGGTTTTTGAATTTGATACTATGCCAGATTGTTATACTCCTCCAACAAATTTTCAAGAGGATCAAATTGCAGGTACAAAATGTAGTACAAAAATTTACAACAAAGATATTAACCAAGCTGTTGATACTGGCCAACTATATGATTGCCAACAAGATCAATATGGTACAGATTATTGCCCTAGTCAAATGGCTCCGTGTGCTCAAGAGTGGGATTATACAGATGGAACATCTCAACAAGTAGATACTACATTAAATACTAATCCAAATTGTAATGGAACGATGGTAAATGGTGTTTGTTATGAGCAAGTTGGAAATGCAACCAAAGTAACAAATTTATCGTGTAGAAATATAAGTGTACCTTGTATGCCAGGGGCGGGCAGTTGTTGTCATATTGATTTTAGTTGTAATAATAATCAAGCAACTGTTAAATATTACGATTGTTGCCCATCTCAAGGGAGCTTAAAGAGAACAGTAACTGTTAGTGATCCAAATAATTTTTTAAATGGGGTTACATATCAACAATATGGTAGTGCAAAAATTGTGTGTAATAAATCGGGAGCCTGCTCTGTTTATTTTCAAAGCTATTATTGCAATGGTGGTTTAATCGGAAGTCCATACCTAACAAATTCATTCTCCTTAAATACAAGCACGGAATATAAATGTAACGATAATCAATTTGTAGGAAGTCAAGCATATCAAGGAGCAGATCCAACAAAATGTTACAATGGATATGAGCCATCTTGTAATAAAGGTTCTTTAAACACAAGTACAAACAAATGTGAACTAGATTATACATACTACAACTATTTGTGCAACAATGATAAAAATGAGTATGGATTAAATTATGTTCCTCAAAATACTGGTGGTGATTGTAATGGAGTGAATTTATTGCCAGATGGTAGTTGTAATTCATCAACTCCTCCAACAAATAACTGTAAAAGAGAGAAATATACTTGTAAAGAGGCTCCAGATAGAAAATGTGCTTATGTAAACAATGAGTATCAATGCTCTCCATATCCTTGTTTTGGTGGTGATGATATTGAAACAACTGATACCCAAGTAGGACTTAATGATGCAGATAATAATGGATGGGATAATAGTGGTAACTGCTTAGGACAAATTTATATTTTTAATGGTCAAGATAATAGATGTAGAAGCAAAGATATACTTTTTGGACTTGTAGGTGGTGGGTGTTGCGATAAAGATAAAGTGTTTCTTGGTTTAGTCGCTTGTAAAGAGGAAGAGAAAAAATTAGCAAAACTTAATGATCAAGAGAGATGTCATTATGTTGGTGAGTATTGCTCTAAAAAACTAAATCTTGGTTTTACTAAAATATGTGTTCAATGGAAAAAATCACACTGCTGCTTTAATAGTAAACTAGCTCGTATTATCAATGAGCAAGGTCGTCCTCAACTTGCAAAAGGATGGGGAAGTGCTGAAAGTCCAGAGTGCAAAGGTTTTACTCCAGAAGAGTTCCAAAAACTTGATTTTAGTAAAATTGATATGAGTGAGTTTTTTGGAGAGATCCAACAAAATTTTAATGTTAATTTTATGCAAAATCAACAAAACTTCATTCAAAATAGAATTACAAATAATATGAATAATATATCTGGGAACTAAATGAAAACAGATATTGAACTTTGTCCGAACATCTTTTGCTCCAAGAGAAACATTTGCCTCTCAAGAGGCGGCTCTTGGTTGCTTCAATGTGGACTAAAAAAAGAGTTTATTTCATCGATGGAATTTAATAGAAAACAAAAAAAGGAGTTAGTTAATGAATGATAATTTTAGAATGACAAATAAAGAAACAGTTGATACTCTAATGAGAATAAATTATGGAAGAAGCTCCGTTGCATTTACAATCTTTTCCCCATTGTTAAAATATCTTGATTTTAACAATGGAGATGATGTAAATATTGGATTTGATTTTGAAAAAAAATTATTGCTTATAAAAAAAGTAAAAAATGGTGCAAAAATTAGGTTACGAAGTGGCAAAACCACAACAGCTCATTTCATTATAAATAATAGTGTATATGGGCTTCAAAAACACGACACGGTTCTTTTTCAAGATATTAATAAATTTACATTTCCTTCAAAAGATGAAATAATTGTGGATATTAGCAAATTTGGATTATTGAAAAAACTAGATTTGAAAACAAGTTGCTTTAGTGAAGAGGTAAAAAAATTAATAGAAGATATTGAATTTTTAATTATTCAAGATAAAAAAATAGAGCGAAACTTCAAAAATATTTTAAATGACTTTAAATATAAATGTCTTTCAAAAAGAAATATACAAGGTACCTTTATGTAAAGATACCTTATTAAAAGTTTGGCAACCTAAAATCGTTAATTTGCAAAACACGAAAAACTTGCCAAGCTTGCAAAACTGAGGTAATGATACACCTACATTACCTCACCAAAAACGAAGCAATTTAATACCACTACTCAATATAATTCATCTCCACCTCACCAGCTGCAATCATCTCCTCGATGATTTTGCTCATCTCGGTAAATTCAAACTCTTTAAGTGATGGATAATCTCTTCTAAGCTCATCTACGATCTGAATGAGCGGACGGCACTGTGCATCTTTGCTTATAAGGTAGTTCACTTTTTTAACAACTCTATCACTAACCCTATTTGATGGATCTCTTTTAATAAAGTTGATTATGTTCGCATAATCTCCATACGGTGCACCGCTCCAAGATGTTACGATCAAGTGAATAGCATTATATACCTCTTTATTAAGTGGATCCCACTCTATCTTTTCGCTCTCTGGAGTATCGCTCTCAATCTCTGGAACGGCTGGAGCATCATCGCTTCCAGTACCGTCCTCATCTTTTGAAGTGAGGTTTTTTAGGGGATTGAATAGAGGATATTTCTTCTTATCAATTCCTAGCAACTCAAGGAACTCGTGGCCGCATACATAGCCGACAAAAAAGCCACCTATTTTATTGCTATTTTTTGTCTTTATCCTTGAACTCAAAGGCATAATAGCGGTCTGTAATCTCACCGCAGCATCCATCTTTCTTTTGGCCGTCTAAGAGCTTAACATAAGAGATAGGTCTTATATCATACTTAGCCAGTAACGCTTCTTTTGCTTCTTTTCCTCTGCACGATTGATTTAGTTTCATTGTTTCCTCCTATAAGATTTTACATTTTGTAACGAACTCATAAATAATTTCTCTATCAACCCAATTTTTTCCAGATAAATGCTCTATCCAAAATATGAAATCATCTTTGTTTTTTATTTTCGATTTCTCAATTCGATAATCTATGATTTGAAAATCGCAATCAAAATAGATAATAATTTCTGATTTAGATATAAAAATATGCTCTGGGATACATTCCAGATCTTCTTTTTTGAGTGCAAATATTCTTAGATACTCAATACCTCTTATATTCGCAGCTTTATGCTCATCGATTTTCTGCTGTCTTTGCTTCTTTAGCTCTTCACTCTTTAAAAGCTTGTTTTTTTGTTCCTTGATCCAATTTTTCAATGTTGTCATATTTCTATTCTCCTTTTTATGCAAATAAATATCTTTCATCCGAGACTAACCCAACAAATAAAACACCATCTATGCTTTGTAGCGCAAGTATTTTGTCCTTATAGTCGTGTGTACTAAATAAAGCACCTTTTATAACTCCAAACCCATCACCTTTTGAAATACATTTGTCCGCAAGAATTTTCTTTCTTCTGTTAGATAATGTATCAACTAGCATATCTTTTTCAAGATCATCTATTGTGGTATATGATAGCTCTTCCAGCAACTCTTTTAACTTATTTCCATCAAACCTTACAGATTTTTTCATTTTACTTTTCTCCTTATTTTTCAATTTTAAACACTTGATCAAACATCTCAAGCAAACTATCAACTTTGTTCTCAATGTTTTTAAGTCTTTGGTCTGCATCAGTAGCAGCACTGTTTGTTTCGTTTTCTTCTCTTGAAACCTCACCATTGCAAAAAAACAACCACTCAAGAGAGATATTGAATTGCTCTACAATATCTTTTAGTGTTTGATATGGTATAGCCTCAACTTTCCCCTGCTCGTAAGTTTGCAAAGTTCTAAGAGATATGTTTAATTGATTGGAAAAGTCTTTTTGAGATTGTTTATTTATCAATCTTATGTACTTAATCCGATCGCTGATTTTATTTAGATCCAGTTCTGGATATTTAAGCAATTTGTTTTCGCTCATATTATTACTCCTTTAAGTGTGTTTTCACTTATATTCATAATTGCTCAGTTTCTCTGGCAAAGATAATCCATTAAAGGATAAGCCATATTATCATCACGATAAATTATCTCTTCACGACCATCGTAGTTTCTCAAATATGCTCTTGGTATATCCTCAAGCTCAATTTTGACAATCTCTAAATCTTTTGGCTTATGTTTTTTAATAAGCTCGATAAGAACTGGATTAGATCTATCTTTATCAAAGATATAAGCTTGTGTTTTGAAATTAAGATGTAGCTCTTCACACATTTCCTTGGTTAAAGAAAAACCACCAAAGCTGGTATTAATAGCTATCTCATACTCAAAGTGTCTGTTTTTGATTAATTGCTCTAAAATATCCATCGTTGTTATCCTCTCTTTATATAATTTTTACATCATAAATAGATATAAAATCTATTCCACAATCTCGTTGATCTGCACGACCAATAAAACCTAAATCTGTAACAAAATACTGCTCTTCTCCAGAGTATTCGCCAAAACCGTTACCGTGTAATGAGTCATCATTCTCGAACCGCTCCACCTCACCGATGAACTCTTTAAAATATGTTTTCTTTTTTAGCTCATTCATAGAGAGCATCTCTTTAAAAACAATACGATCCTCACTACATATCTCTTGGAGTTTTTGGTATGTAATATCACTTGAATTTATCTCAATCATTATTTTGCACCTCACCACTATCAAGTTTCATACATTTAAAATATCTAATGCCATAACCTCTACCACTCATATATTCCAGTGTTGCTTTATATACCTCACCACAACTAGAACATTTTGTATTGATACTTTCTCCAACATTAAGAGATTTATTTTCTTGATTATTCCAGTCGTTTACATACTCTTTAGTTTCACAATGAGGGCATTTTGAATTTGTGTTGTTTAGCGTAATTTTTGCCATTTTATTCCTCCTCTTTTAAATCAACTTTCATAGCATCTGCAACGGCTCCCTCAGTAGCTTTTGCATATATAGTAGTAGTAGCAATATTTGAGTGTCTTAATATCTTTTTAACAACTATTGGGTTCACTCCTCTTTGAGTCAATCTCATAGCCAGTGTATGCCTTAATAGGTGTAAACCCTCTTTTCTTATCCCTGCTCTCTTGTACATTCTATTTACTATCTGATATGCGTTGGTTCTATCAAGCTGCTTACCGCTTCCAGTTTTCATAATAAGATCATCTTCCTTGAGCTTTGCTACTGCTTTGAAATAATCCAGCTCATCATCGATGGTTTTTCTTGCAATAAATCCTATTTGCTCTTTTCCACCTTTTCCGTAGATCTCAATGTTGTACATCTCTTCATCTTGGCCAGATGTGAAGTTGCCAAGGGAAATATTGAGAGCTTCGCTTATTCTAAGTCCACCATAAAGCATAAGTTTCACTAAAAGAGCGTTCCGATATGAGTTGTAATCATCTTTTTTACCTTTGGTTCTCTCCATACTATTTAGCAACCATCCAATCTCTTCCTCTGTAAGATAGATAAGCTTCTCTTCCGTCTTGGAACTATCTGCAACTTTGATATTTTTAAAGTATCTCTCAAATGTAAAGAACTCATCATTATTATCATTGATAAATGTAAAAAAGTTCTTGATTGCTTTTAAATAGGTTTGCTTTGTAGATTTAGAGAGATAATTTCCGTTCTTTGGCTTCTTACCGTTACTTTTTGCTTCATCTTCCAAAAAAGCAAGGTATCCAGTAAAATAAATTGATTTTATATCACTTAGCTTCATTTCATCTTGATATTGTAGTGAATACTCTATAAACATATCAATAGCCCTGCTATATAAGTCTAATGTGTTCTTAGAGTAGCTTAATGCTCTGATATTGTCTTTATATGCCTTATACCATCTATATAAGTCATCTATAAAATTGTCTGTTTCTAACTGCATTGAGCAATTTCTCCTCTTTTTTACTGTTTTGTATAACATACCGTATGGTAAGTTATATATTTTATTTGATGAAATGGTCGAGGAACTTTGAAAAAAGCCCTCATTTCATAAATAAGTTATGTTATATACTTAGAATTATACACAATATATAATAAAATTACAAGGGTTTTATAGACAAATTAGAATATTTTATGCTATAATTGCATTAATAAGAAACTATAAGGAGTTTTAAGAAGATGAAAAAGACAATTTTAGGTTTAATGATTGGTTTATCTATTGCTAATGCTGATTTACTTAATGTAAGTATAGAAGCTAACGAACAAATGACTTGGAGTGAAGCTAAGAGGTATTGTGCAACAGTAGATAACCTTAGCTCGTTTACCGTACCTACTGCTAAGTTTATGGAGTCATTAACCGATAAAGACAAGGCTATACTAAAGAATGGTAGATATTGGTTAGATGAGGTAGGGGATTATAACGATGCAAAAGCTTATGGAGTGTATCCAAGATATAGCGTTGAGGTTATCTCTGTAAATAGAGATACTAAACTCAATGTAATATGTGTTAGAAAAAATGGGTTCCAAAAATGACAAAATCACAAATAAGAAGTAGATTTTACTCCATTTTGTCGGATATGCTAGAAGATGGTGCTACTCCAGATGATATTGAAGAGACAATAAATGAGATGTCAAGCGAGGGTATCCAGAATATACTTGAGAATATTCAGTCCGAGCTAGAAAATCTTGAAAATATGGAGAGAGAATATAACAAGGAGCAAAGCAATGGAAAATAATAGTTTTTTTGATGATAAACAAAACAAAGCTTTTGCAAATATGAGAAAAGGCGGGCAAGTTCTTGAAGCTACTCAAGGTATCGATGATTTTATCTTTATAGATCCTCGTGGAGATGGTGAGATACTTAATGGAGTTCTTGAAGTTGCAAAAGCAGCTGGACGAAGCGATGAGATGATTGTCTTATCCTTTGCAAACGATGAGTGTAAAAGAGCCTATGAAATAGGTAGAAAATTTGCTCAAGATGGCAACTTCTTTAAAAAAGATGGAGTTCCTGCGGAGCTTATTGAACTTCTCAAAACTGTAAAAACCGATAGAGTTGAGATTGAGAGATCTTACACGGATGGCAAGTTAAGTGTAATCGAAGAGGCTCAAGAATGAAAAAGATAATCGTTGGAACATTGGTGGCTGGTTGTATGCTATTAGCATCAGATAAAACTGTAAGCTTTGAAAGTAAACTGTTTGATCTAAACAAAGTTAAAAATGAAGAGATGAAAGGTTTTTTAGTTGGGATTGAGTCATCTTTCCCATCAATCGCAAAAGTAGTAAAAGATTACTACGAGGCAAAAACTTGTAGTAAAGAATTTTATAATGAAGTTACTATTTATAATCTAAAAGATTTTATTGCAACAAGTCCTACATACGGTGTTTTGGTAGCTTTAGATACTTTAAATAGTGATAAAAAAGAAGATGCAAAAGAAAATGGATATACTGAGTTGATAAACACTTACAAGTTTATGAATTGCGAAGAGGGAACACTTCCAAACTCAGATAAATACGGATTTAAAGGAGCAAAATAATGGAAGTAAAAGAAAACGAAGTATCTGCAACTACTGGAACGGATGAAGAGGTAAAAGAAGCTCTCACTCATATTCAAGAGGAGAACGGTAAAAAAACTCAAGTAGTAAACAAGCGTATCGATTTTGATAAAAAATCGTTAAGACGAATTGAAACAATGTTGCCAGTATATAGCGAAGATCTTGAAGAGGGTGTATCCGCAAGTGAAGCGTTTAGTTATGTAGTTCAAAAAGCGGTGGATGCTCTTTTTGAGGGAGACTTTAAAAAGAAAATCGAGGAGTTGTAGGATCAACAAAATTAAAAGGAGAGAGTGATGCAGCAACAATGTATATCAATGACACGACATACCGATAGAGGTACTGTAAGATATTATAAACTGGAGCTGTTTTCCACTCTCTTTGGTGAGTTTGTGGTAGAGCGTGAATATGGTAACGCTCAATTTAAAGCTCCAACGGGTGTAAAAAAAGATTTCTTTGATAGTTATGATGATGCAACTGTGATGTTTGATACACTATTAAAGCAAAAACAAAAAAGAGGGTATAAAAATGCAAGGTTTAGATAATATTGTTGAGGTAAAAGTATTTAAAGTTGATGCAATTACCTTTACAAAAGATTATAAGTTTTTAGATGGTTATGATGATATTGTAGAGTGTATTGCAACTGCTAAGGTGTATAAGTCAAACTATAAAGGTGTTTTTGTAGAGCTGGTTGAGGTAAGTAATATGGGAGCGATGGAGAAAATCGAAAAAGGTATGGCCGACTTTAGAAACCAACTTATAAAAGAGGGGTTTTAAGATGACTTGTGCAGCGGAAGTTATAGAAACTGCATCACTTCACGGCGGTGCAAGTTCTGGAGAGATCCAGTTAGCAAAATTCTTGATGTTTTGCCTTGGATATGATGTTGATTTCAAGTTAAAAGATGTTTTGTATTACATCGATAGCAAAGTTATCTATCTGGTTATCCAACTTGTAGAGAGCGGTGAGCTTGAGAACCTAGTTAAATCGATGAACCCAAGGCTATATAAAGATATGCAGCTGGAGCTTGAGGATAATGAGTAAGAGGATCCTCCACCTAAATGTAAACGGTGAGTATTTTGATGATGTTAAGTCTGGTACCAAGGGAGAAGAGTATAGAGTCTTTAATGATTACTGGAGCAAAAGACTTGAGGGAAGAGAATACGATGAGATCCACTATAAAAAAGGCTATCCAAAAAAAGGAGATATGAGTAAAACTCTAATATTCCCATACAACGGATACGCTGTCAAAACTATAACGCATAAACATTTTGGCCAAGAGCCAGTAAAAGTTTTTGCGATATTTCTTACTAAATAAAAAGATATATTTTCCCTTTAAAACCCTCATCAATTTCAAAGAGCTTTAAAAGAAAAAAAAGAGGATCAAATCCTCTCAAACATTTACTACATTAAAAAAAATAGTAAGAGGTAAAACCCCTTACTATGGATAGAAGTTGCAAAGAAGCAGCTAAGGATTATTGCTGCCCTGCTCGTGAGTATTTTGATAATCCGTTTTCATATCGATATTTACCAATACTTACAAGAGCACCGATAACAACTAAAATTATACCTATTGTTTCAAGTACCATTTAAAATCCTTTCTTTTTAGCTTTTTCTTTAATATATGCACCTATGATTATCATTATTATACCAAATAATAATACACCAGTCAAGATGTTATCATTATTTACATATTCATATAATCCTGCACCCTCAACACTACCACCTATCATATACATACTATCACCAAAGATATGAACCCATTTATTTGCTTTTGGATGAGTAGCTATTTCCATATAGATCCAATCTAAGGTGTTTAACATTTTATTTATTGCACCGATTTCTTTTAAAAATAAGATAAAAATTAATCCTATTTGTAAACCGATAAAACAATATATTATCATTAAAATATTCATTTATACATTTCCTCCATTTATTTCATTTTAAAGCCTCCCAAACAACTCCTGCCACTTCAATAAAAAATCTTTTTTGATTTCCATTTCAGTAGCTCCAAGTTTATAAAGTTTACCAACTGGAGAGCCATATTTTTCCTCCCAATTATAGGATGGATTTTTAGGCATAAGTGCTTTTGCTTCCATAACCATTAAACCTTTATCGGCTCTTTTGATTATTTCTTCGTGGAACTTATTGTGATCCAGTTCATACAACTTTGCAAACATTTCAAGTGCTTGGTTCTCTGCATTTTTAACCTGCGGCAACATTTTCTTTACTGGAGTAGGAATATCTCCTAAGCCCATTGCTTCATAAATCTCGTGAGAGATAGCTATTGCTTGCAACTCTTTGTCTCCATTAAAGTATTCAACCAAAGATAAACAATGTTGAGCTACCGTATAAGGTTCTCTAAGTTGCCCCCAAAAGCGTTGCACTCGTGAGAGTGTAACCGCTGCCTGCATACCTGCATTTTCAAAATCCTCTTCTTTGAGGTTGAACGGATCAATAAGATTGCCCGCCCAATTCATTATTTGGCTCATATTTCATTCCTCCATTTTTTATATATTTTAAACTTAACCAAGTAACCAAACTTTAAACTTGATGTTATAGTAAACACCTCTGCCACCGCCTGCATATCCCTCGCTAAACATCCAACAACGACCTTTCATTGTTTTTGATGTAGGCTTGAGATTATCGAATACTAATCTCTCTCTTTTGATATGATCAAGATTTGGATCCCAAACGCAACCACTAGCTTGTGAGCCATACTCTGAAACAAACACTCCAATATTATTAGAGAGTTGAAAAGTTCCATTGCGATGATCAACTGAAATTCTTGCAAACTTACCATCTGCATACTCAACAAAATCACCCTCTTTTGGCTCTTTTCTTGCCAGTAGTGCCGTCTCAATAGAGGCAAACAATTTTAAATCTTTGGCAATTAAATTATCAAAGATCTCTTCACTGTTATTTCTATAACAACATACATCTTGAAGAAAACTTATATCATAGCCTTTGGCTATTCCAGTTTCCTCGTTTTCGATTTTTCCAATTAAGTTTTCATAAGTCATTTCACATTTCTCCATTTTTATATTTTTTGATGATTTCAATTAATTCTGAAACCATATCTTTACCAATGATATTGCTATAATCAACACAACATAAAGTATAACGACTCATAAGCGTGTCTTGATTTACTGTTAAGTAAACATCCGTAGTTTGATTAGAGCATTGCTCTGTTCTAAACTCAAAATGTACATCATAGATAGATGTACCAAGATCCGCCCAAAAGTAAGTTACCCTATCTTTTAAAAAGATGTTATGATGTTCAACTATTTTCGGTACTATTTCGCCTAAAAGCTCTTTTTCCCTATCACTGCCGTATAAGATTTTTGTATTCATTTCATCATTCTCCCCATTAGTGTTTTACAATTTGGATTTCTGGCATTGTTTTAAAACAAGCTTGCTCAAACTTTTTAAGAAGCATAGCCTCTAATTTTGGCTCCAATCTCTCATCAACTTCAATTTCAAAAGTTGCTGTAACGGTATATCTTCTATTGTTTCCAATAGTTGAACCATTATTGCTATTTTGAGTTGTTGCAGCTGGATTTTGGTATTGAATTGAGACAGGTTGAACCTCGATCATCGGTTGGCCATCTTGAGCTAATTTTGGTTGCTCTTTTGGTTCTTCCTTGATAACTGGTTGAGGTTCACTTACCATCTCTTTTCTAGCTTTTTCTTCAATAGCCTTTTTCATTTCCTCTTGACGAGACAACTCTTTTTCTATCAAAGTGTTTAGTTTTTTCTCATACTCTTCATCACTATCCACCATTAAAAAATGATTGATATGTTCTGGAGTAAGAGCGACCGCTAAACCGCTTTTTAAACAATAACCCTCAAGAGATAAAAGCCTTTGTTCTATCTTCTCTTGAAACCTTTTAACATCTAATACTCTCTCCTCAACGGCATCGACCGCTTTTTTAGCAAGGCCAGTTTTGTTGAGGTGCGATAAAATTGCTAAATCTTCAACTGTAACAGTTTGGAACTCAGCTTTAACGCCAAAACGATTGTATTGAAATGAAAGTTCCTCTTGAAGTAGTTTTAAGCACTCTTCCCTTTGCTTATCCTCAAAAACTTTTACTTGATCTAACAAGTTGGTTCTCGATTGTTGGCAAATAGAAACAAGCTCTTTGGCTTTATTTTCAAAGTCTTTGATAGGAGCCGATAGCTCTTTAACTTTCTCTTTTCTAAGGGTATCAATTTGTTTGCTTAACGCATTGATCTCAGTTGCCATTGACTTAGCAGCTTTTACACCGTTTTCATCAACAGTCAAGTCATATTTTTTCAACCCATCAGTTAATTGTTTTTTGATCACTTCAAAGTTTGAAGCAATAACTGGTAAAGTTGTTTTTACATCTAACACTAATTGTACATCTTGTACATCATTTTGTGGGTTCATCATCTTAGTCATTTTACATTTCTCCATTTCGTCATTATGTTAAAAAAAGAGTGCTCAAAGCACTCTAAACTGTGTTAATTACACGCCTCTCAAAGCTCGTCTAGGCTCAACCAAAATTTATGTTCAAAAACATCGTCTGGATCTATCCCATCCTTATAAAGAACTTTTAGATACTCAAGAGCATCCTCAACTCTAATAAAAGTTGTGTGGTACCATAAAGGGTAAGTAGTTCCCTGCTCAAAATCAGCAACGACAACATTAGGTCTTAAATCTGCTGTGAGTCCACAAGCCGTAGGCTTTAACATTTGCTTTTCCATTTTTTGCTCGTCATATCCATAAGGACATCTTCCTGCATTTTCCATTTCATCATTCCTCATCTCTGTTTTTATAAAAGTCCATAAGAGCTTCTCTCTTTGATAAAAAAGCATCCGATATAGTTTCACGGTTAATATCGCCATTATTATCCATTAAACAAGTTTTCCAAAGTATAGGATTACCCTCTACCTCTTCCCATTCGTTTTTGTCAAACTCAAGCGGATAGTCCTCAGAACTAAACGGATAAATTTCTTCACCATCTGGGAGTTTATTATCTATGAACTCAATTATGTTGGATACATCCATATCCTTAAAAGGATTTTCTAAGATCTTATTTACACAATCCTCACAAATATAATCTGGCTCACTACCTCCGCAAGCTTTTGTAATTAGATCGATTTCTCTTTCATCATCACAATTCTCTAAGATTAAGTGAAAGTGGCCATCGTGTTCTACAAGTGCATCGTAACACTCATCACACATACCAACGCCGCATACTTCGCATAAAAAGTGCTCATCTTCCGTTTTTGGTTTTTCACAATACATACACATCTCATACCTCCTTGTATGACGATATGATAAAGTCTGGATGTTCTCCTACAACCTTGTCAAAATCATCAAACCAGTAAAAAATGTGGTCGTCATCAGACACTCCATCCCATTGTCCGATAGCTGCATCAGCTGTGAACTGTTCATTTGTGTCTTTAAAAGTGCCTTTTACTTCAATCAAAGTCATCTCACACCTCCCCAAATTCATCTGTTTCAAATTCAATAATGTAAATAGTTACATCGTTTGGATTTTTAATAGGTTCATAGTTGAAGCGTGATCCGTCTTGTCTTAGTTCTCCATACTCTTTTTTTGCCGCTTTTAGTGCGTTTTCGATAGAACTGAAAACTCCTAAATTTACAGCAGAAGCAGTTTCGTACCAAGAATTTCTCTCTTGAAGCAAATAGCTTTTTTTATGAATTGCTTTTGATAGGTCAAAAGTTTTGAAAACAACATACTCATCAGCTGTTCCCTCTCTCTCAACTACCGCATTTGGAAGATTTTTATAATCTCTAAAATCCGCAAAGTCTTTTATTTCGTCTTTGAAGATTTTTACATATCCAACATTTTTTTCATTTATCACTAAAGTTTTCATTTTCATTACCTCATTTCATCATTTATTTTTTATGTGTGTTTTTAAGCTTCTTCATCGCCTTGATAAAGCTCAACATCAACCTCAATACCGCTCTCATCTGGATAAGTCCAGTTGAATACAGATCCACTTCGTAGATCCTCAATGTCCTCTTCCGATAAGTTTACAGATATGCTAAGTTTTTTACCTTTTCTTTTGAGAAAAGCCAACATCGCATCGTCTGCATCATCAAGATAGTTGCCGTTCTCCAGAACCCATTTATCTAATCCTTTGTACACATTATGAACGATATACTCATTCTTAGTTGTGTGATACCAAAGAACTAAAGCACTCTTTTGATCAAAATGTATCAATCTTCCAGAGTTAAACTTTTCAATAAGCTCTTCAACGATTTCAAAAGCTTGTGAACTTTCAACATCTTGTATCCCTATGATTTGTTTTTCTCCCTCATCACTACTGTTCTCGTTTTGCTCCAATAACTCACTTATAAAGGCTTCAAGTTCCTCGGCTACGGATGCAGCTTCACAATATCTACCAGTCCAAGTGTCATCTAGCTCATCCTCATTCTCATCTTCAATATGAGCCTCATACATAGGCAACATATAATAAGGATCATCCTCATCTACTTCGTCATCATCTTCACCGTAAAGTTCCGATGTTTCAACAAAGCAAGCAGTGTATCCAGTTCCCTCAAGCATCTTATTGAAATGCTTGTTGTAAACATCTTCTACACTATGATTTTTTAGAGGACAATTTAGACAATTATCATTAACTGGGCATATAGAGCACGGTAGAATAATGGTATTGCAAGACGGGCAAACCTGAGCCTCAAATTGAGACTTTAGTTGTACCTCGTCATCGCAATGCGGACAAACTTCAAAAGTTGTCTCTGTCATTTCGACTTCTTTTACTCCCCACTCCTCGATGTCATCATCATAGATATTTCCATCCTCGTCTTTTAAAACGACTCTGTTGTATCCAAACTCTTTTTTGATGTCATCTTCTTTATAAGAGGGGATTAGTTCAACAACTGTAAGAACCTTATTTGCATAAGGTCTGTCATAGTAATATTCAGTAGCAAACTCTTCTGTGAGTTTTACTTTTTTCCCGATTAGTTCATTTTTAATTACGCACATTTTACACCTCCATCAAGTTTGCCGTAGTCTTTAATGTGTAAGTAGATTTCGATTGCCGAAGCTCTCTCATCACCTCTTGACCATAACCACTCGTAAGTAATTTCGCCCTTGAGATAATCTACCTCCTCGATAATGTCTATCCATTTACCCTCTCCAGATCTGTAACCGCCTACTACCATTTTGATTGGTTCTTTAAATGTCATAGTACAAGTATCCTCGTACCACGCTTCCCTCTCGCATTGGCAATAACCGATGTCGCCTTTTAGCTTTTTAGAGCCTCCAAGCATCTTAGATAAGATATATGATGCACCATCTTCATCCACCGACTTAGCATATTTAGCCCAGCTTGCCTTTGTAGGAAACACCCCATCGTAATCGCTCTCAAGATAGTCAATTTGCATATAGCCATAACCACCGCAAGGAAAACTTTGAGGATGTGTTCTTTCTAACGGTTTTAACGCCGCACCAAAATCTACAAGTTCAAATAACTGGCTTGATGTTTCCATTGTTTCATTTACTACATTTTTCATTTTGTCATTTCTCCATTTTTACATTGAATTATTTATATTGTTTGGATCTTGTTTATTTTTCCATTCACAAGCAAGTCGTTTAGATCCTCGCCATCTTTGGCATCCCAACTCGCTATTTTGTAATTTACTCCAGCTTTTTGTAATCGTTCAATAAGAACCGTTTGAGCCTCTTGGCCTGCTTTATCCTTATCGTATGCAACGATTACCGTTTTCCCTCTCAATAAACCGAGCATCTCCTCTTTATAAGAGTAAGTACCTGCAAAAGATACGAAACACTCGCTTTGAGTAGCGATTGATAAACCGTCTATATGCCCCTCAGTGAGCCAAAGAGTTTTACACTGTTGAAGTGTTTTTCTCCCTAGTCCAAAAGGCAACGGAAAAGATATATCCGTGCAAGACACATTTACCTCTTTCCCTTTAGGACGATTATCAGTATATCTGAGCATAAAGCCCTCTATCATATCGCTATATAAATCAAAGGAAGGCACTACAACTACATTGTAGCCGTACTTCCACCCACCTACGAGGTCAAGCAATTTCAATCTTTGTAACTCTTCTAAAGAAAAGTATTTTAATAGCTGCTCCACCAAGTTATCGATGTCGCTTTTTGAGAGAAACCCAAGATACTCCAAAAATTTACTACCACTTAATCCCCTTGAGCTGTACCAAGATAACTTACCTCTCTGATCAGTTGTTAAACTGAACCGATATACAAAAGTATAGATAAGTTTTAATCTTTGTAGCTCACTCATATTAGGGTATTTAGGGAGAAAATCTTTGATAAGCACTTTTGCAAATTTCTTATTGCTATCAAAAGACCAATACTGTTTTCCTTTTGGTTTTGGCGGTTGTATTCGCTTGTGTGGCTGGTGAGATACTTCGCCGCTAAGATACGGTACCCCAAAAGTTTCGTGTAGAAACTCACAAGCTTTTTTAAAGTCATTATTAAAGTGTTTAGTTGCAACAGTAACTGGATTACCACTTAAATCGCATACAAAACACTTGCATATATTTTTCCCTTTATCAAAGCCCATAGACGGATGTTTGTCTCCGTGAGAATGAGCATTTGTATTAGGACAATGCAATAGTTTATTTGATTTTGATGGTTTAGCACCCATCGCCTCCAACACTTCTACAATATCCAATTCATTCAATTTGTCTAAGTCGTATTTTTCCATTTTACATTTCTCCATTTATGAATTTTTATGCTGCCCATACTCCTCTCTCAACACTGGTAAAGTGATATTGCAACTGCTGTCTCACTTTTGCTTGCCAGTTTTTATTGTTTTGGATTAGATTTTGAGCGATTTGTTCGACTTCGGCATAAATATCCTTGAGAGCAGCTCTTCCACCAAGTTTCATCAAAGCAACACGAATAGCGGAACGCCAAGTTGCTGCAATTTGTCTCTTAATTTCTTTAGCTTTATCCCAAGTAACTGCAAAGAGTGATTTAGCCGTTTTTTTCCAGATGATAAGGTACTCGTGAGTAATTGGAATGAACCTAGCTCCATTGTATTGTGTGCTATTACTCATCATATTGTGTTGTACCTTGATTACAACATTTAAAAGCTCGCTTTTTGGCATCATCTGGATAAAATCTGCCTGAAACGATCTATACTCACCATTTTTACGCATATCACCGATTAGCGTTGTATAAATACCTCCATCTCGTGTAGCTTCACGCTGGTTTAAGAGCATCACTTGTGATTTTTCTATAAACTCATCAGCTCCACATAAAGAAGTATCACCGTCTATTGGATTATTTCCCCATACTGCTCCAGAATACTGGATCATATTTGCATAAGGCGGATGAGAAAAACATATATCAGCAGGACGAGGCAACTGAGAGAGAACAAAGTCTCTCGTGAAGTCGTTACCTTTATGCAAGTCAAGCCCTACATATTGGATCCCCATATCTTTACACACCTCACCGCTAGTACCGCTACCCTCACAAACATCAACAAAAAGTTTAGGTTTGAAGTGATCAATAAGATCAACGATAATATGGCCAGATGTGTTACCACGCCAATTTGATTTTCCCCATTTTCCTCTATCTGGATAAGATACTACGCTTTGCACTGCACACCTCCTACTGGAAGATCCATAAGGTAGGCATCTGTTTTGCAATTAGGGCAAGCTTTAAAAGTTTCATCTTCCTCTTTTTCAAGTGTTAGTTCCTCTTCATCACCTCGCCACATACACATATTGCATTGAACTGATTGCGTATCATTTTCATCATCTTTATAGTGCAAGATAGCCTCTGCAACTGCTTCGGCAACATAATAAGCTTCATTTTCTACAAGCTGCAAAGCAAAACCTACGATATTATCTTTAGTTTCACTATATGGCATATCTCTCAATTCCATTTCAATTAACTCTTTAGTAGAGTATTTATTTGCATTAAACATTTCATAGCTCCATTTCATCATTTGTTTATTATAGTTTTTGAAGATTTTTATAATCTTCTTCAACACCTAATCGGAAATCCCATATCCTAGAAGTTACATTTTCCAATGCGACCTTAGTTATTGCTCTTCGCAACTCATACGCTCTTTCCCAATCAATATCAGCTTCTATAATTTCACTTTCAATCAACTTTTTAATTTCATTGTTTAAAAGCTTCGTATAGCACTCTGCATACTCTTTTGTGATGATTTTTAACTGTTTTTTATCCATTTTCTATTTCTCCATTTCTTCATTATTGCAAGATTAAAAACCCCAACGGTTATATTCCGCTAGAGCTTCATCATAAGTTTTATAATCCATATCTGTACTTGGAGCACCATCAGTCCACTCTATGCTAACTTGCCACTCACTGCTGTCATCTTTAAACAACACGAAGTCCAAAGCTACATTAAATGAGCCACACTCTTTATACTTTACATTTTCTCTTTCTTTTTCAAAACTTCTAGCCATAATCAATCCTCCTCTGGCAACATAACTGTAATAACTGGCTCGCCAGCATCACCACCGTGCACCAAAGCTTTAAGAGTGATTTCTTTAGGCTTGAAGTTACCATAATCAACATTACTGTCGTTAAGTATCAGTTTGAAATAAATCAAACTCTCACCGACTTTTTTTGATGGAATTGCTCCAGTGATGGCACATCTGAGCATCCATACCACATCCCAAGTTCGTCCGTCAATATCTTCAAGGTCTGGTTTATCTTCAATCTTTGCATAAACTGCCTCGCTTAAAGCGACTGGATATTTAATCTTAGCCTCTTTTGCCATTTCAGTTACATCAATTAAAACACCATCCTCTATTGCTTCCGCTCTTGTATATGTATCTATTACATCCCATTCCATTGTCATTTCTCCATTTTGTTTTTTCTATTTCCGATCCAACCAGTGATCAACTTAACTACACCATTCTCTTTAATTTCAGCTACAACTGTTGCATTTCCAGTAGATACCTCAAGTATTCTGGCATTAGGTTGTTTTGCTAGCTCCATATGAAGCTTTGCAATAACTGATAAATCAAAGGCTCGCTCACCAAGTCTCTCAATAAAGTGTTTTGTCGGTAATATTTTCATTCCACTCATTTCACACCTCTCTTATGCAACTGCTATCTGAACATCATCGTAACCATTTGCGATATAGCTTTGAGCTATCTCTTCGGCTTTTGATTTATCCAAATATTGATCTGTAACTTCTGTACCACCAACCCAAACAGTATATTTTGAGTTATCCTCTGCTGCTTTAACTACATAGTCGAACGCTTCTTGAGCTTTTGATGCTGCTCTCCAAAGTATTTGAGGATCTTCTCTTAATGATCTAACCCAACCTTGTAGATATTCTGGATGTCTATTCTTCTCGATACTAATACCAAGATGAGAACATAAGAACACTGCACCAAGCTCCGCAATAAGTTCCTCAAAGGCATAGGTATTATCGCCCCATCTACTGTGTTTATCACGATCCAATCTTGTATCGTGGCCAGTCCAGTGAGTTAGCTCGTGCAAAAGCGTTGCATAGTAATTATCGCTGTCGGTAAAGAATTGAATTTCTGGTACTTGTATAAAGTCATCAGATGGTCTATAAAAAGCTCTATCACCACCGTATCTTATGTCCGCTTTAGTGCTTTGGATAAAATCCTCTGCATTTATATAGCGTTCATTATTATTGATGTTAGGTTCTGGAAGTTCATACTCTATACCCTCAGTTTGCTCGATGTTAAACACCTTGTACATTCTAAGTAGAGGTATATGCTTGAGATTAACAAGCTCCTCGCCAGTCTCTTCATCTTTAATAGTCTCAGATTTATCAAGGAATTTGTAAAAAAAGATGTCCGTAGATTTTTCTCCCTTTTTAACCATACCACCAAGCTCTTTAACTTGATTAAATGTAAGCCAATAAGGAGCTACATAACCTTTTCTCGAAGCAACCATTGATAAGTGGATTGAATTAAATCCTCTATAATGTTTTTTAGACACCATATTTTGAGGGAACCCATTAGGAGCCGACCAACTTTTAACCCATTCACCCGTGCCATTTTCCATTTCATCGATCATAAGTTGTACAAGATCGTGAAGTGTGTCTTTAATATTGTTACCATTAGCATTTTTTCTATATTTTTTCATTGTCATTTTCTCCATTTCATCATTTTGTTTTGTATTAAGCCAAGTAAGGCATTTCTCTGTCTAAAAAAGTCATTCTTGTAGCCATTGTTGCTTTTTTAAGCGACTCCAAAAATTTCTCTTTAGCTCTTTTTGCTATCTCTAAAAGCTCTTGCTCTTTTCGATTAGCTTCCTTTGCTTCGCTCAAGTATTTAGCGATTTCAGCACTCATACCATCATATTTTTCAATAGGATAGATTTCGTGATTGATTGGATTAATAAACTTTATGAAGTCGGACGGCTCTGTGTGCATATTACATTTACTCCAAAGCAATTCCTCAGCTTCCTCAAGTGTTTCAGCTCTTATAGTCCATTGAGTTTCATAACCATCCCAATCACCATCACTATTGATAGTATGTTGATAAACATTGCATATAAATCCTACTGTTACATTTTTCATTTCCATTTCTCCATTTTCTGCATTGATTTATTTGATTTTTAGTAAAAAGAAAGCCAAGCTCCCAAGGAGCTGGCTAAGAGTAAGGGGGAAGATTTAAGATAACTTTTTAACCCAGATTTGTTTATTTGAGCTATAAGAGTATCCTAGCGTTTTAAGTTGTTCGGTTTTACCATAAGTTTTACCAACTACTTTTACATAGCCATCTTTAAACTCACAAGTAAGCCCTAACTGATTAAGTGCTGCCATCTCTTGCTCTACGAGCTTTTGATTTTCAGCTTGAACATCGATTGAAGCATCAACTGTTTCAACATCAATAGTTACATTTCCTCTATCATCGATACCAACGCCAACCTCTTCTGGGGAATACAATCCAGATATATTAAAGGCTTTTCTAAGAGCTTGAGACTCCGCAACCTTTTTAATCATCGTATCTGGTTTGCTTGACCAAAATTTAGTCGGTTCACCGTCTTTTTTAGTTTGTACATACTCACCGTATGCAACTTCAACAATAAAAGGCATTTCACTATCTGTTCGCCAAACCTTGCATATACCTACAAGATCTTTTTTCATCTTCCATTGACCGTTTTCACGAATAGGAACCTCTTTAATTGTAGATATTGTTTCAATACCTCCAAAAGCTCCAGTTCTATGTGCGATTGCTAAAAAGCCATCTCTACCAACTAGAGGTTCTATCTTTTCGTGCCATACACCGTTATCATCTTGGGCTTTTCTCGGAACAAAATAAATCTGTTTCGTGATCGGATTTAGATTAAACTGTTTAGCAACTTCAAGACAATACTGAACCTCCATATTATCTTTAGTATTAGGTGGGAAAAATTGTTTTTTTACAAACTCAATTTCTTGGTCATTCAACCATCTTTCACCTGCAACCGCTACACCATTCCCATTACCGTTTCTTACTGTCATTTGCTTATTCATTGTCATTTCTCCATTTCTTCATTTGTTTTTTAAATTAAAATTTTTTAAGATTAAGATAATCTTCTTTAGTTTCACTACTAAAGTGAGACACCTTATCTGCTACATTTTCCATTGCTGCTTTGCATACGGCTTTTACTTTTCCGAATGATCTTGGATCTTCTAAATCGAAATCTATTGCTCCACTATCAATCAACCTAGTAATTTCTTGATCAAGGTCTTTTTTAAGATCCACCATATACTTTTTAGCTTGGCTGTGCATTTGTTTTCTAGTCATTTTCATTTACCTCATTTCATCATTATTTTTCAAAGCTCTTAGCGTAAGCCATTTTTGCATCCGAGCAAGCGTGCATAGGATATTTTTTAAATCCATCTTGAGTAACTGAATAGTGGCATCCGCACTTCGTACAATCAAATAAATCGTATCCGTGTTTTAACCCCTCTTCACTCAATATTGCTCTTCTTGCCGCCTCTACTGATTTGAACCATACAGTCCTACATCCTTGACCACTATCTGCGTAAACGCAATAAGGATCTGGATTACCATTTTCGTCAAAGAAGCCACTCGCTCTTTTGATTTCATTGTCATAATATGTGATTTTCATTTCGTCATTCCTCCATTTATTTAACTTGAATATATCCCTTACGAGATGTCTCTTTACCATACTTACCTAAAAGCTGCTCATATAGTTCTGGCTCTTCTTGTTTTAATACTTTCGTATCAATCGAAGAATAAGAAAGGTCATTAGTGAGGGAAATAAAATTAAATTGCCCATTGTTAGCAGCTCTAACCTTTTGGATTTTTGCTGTTCTCATAAACTCTTCCATTTCCGCTTTTTTTGCATCAAGTATCTTTTCAAGCTCTTTTTTCTGATTGTTTAAATCAGCAAGCTCTCTAGCCAACTGTTGCATATCACCTTGAACCTCTACAACGCCAGCGTTCATTAAAGGACAATCCGCTTTATGCGGACACATTGAACAATATAATTGCTCCTCAGCTTCTGGCTCTTGATTTTGTTTAATTGCATTGATCAACTGCGTAGCTCTTCTAAGAGCCATTTGTGCAAGTGTCTCATTGTATGCAACCTCAAAAGTCTTAAACCATCCACTGTTTAAATCAATCGCTATAATATAAGCTCTTACGGGCTTATTTCGATTAATTCTAAGCAAGTGTAACTGGTACTGCACTTGGAGAACCCAAGAGCTATAAGGCTCAGTGATAGATGAACCAACACTTTTTGCCTCAACAACAACACACTCGTCCTTGTTTTCCAGCATAAAGTCAATATGTGATTTTAAGCCAAAGCCGTGAACCATTCCTCTAACTTCTACTTGTTCTTGCACCTCAAGTCCAGTAAGCATTTTTCTTACAATGCCCTCTGATAGATGACCTCGCTCGAACCGTATTAAAGTAGCCATATCGTATTCAGTCTCTCTTACTTTATCAAGATATGATTTTCTTAGACAACCTCCTACATCACTACTACCTACATACTGCTTTCTGTCTCCTAAAGATGCAATACTTTCCTCTTTTAAAACTTTTGGTAAATTTTTTTCGATAAAAGCCTCAAGTCTTGATTTCTTAATTACTTGTTTTTCCATTTTACATTTCTCCATTTCTTCATTAACTTGGTCTCTGTTTTTACGATACATTTCTGCCATATCAGGCGTTAAGATACTAAGTCCACTAAAATAAGTCATAGCATCCACCTTATTGCAATGTTGAAGCTAAAACTAGCAATATAAATATCAAGAAAAAAGCAACCATTCCTTTAGCAAAACCAAAGAACCAATAAGCTGCTGGTTTCTCTTTAAATACTCTTGCATATAAGTAGCTTACAAACATAATCCAAGCCAAGCCAATAAAGATATTAGACAAAGCAACCGTTAAAAACAACGGTAAAGCGATAGCGTGGATAAATCCTTTCACAATCGCTACATTTGCTACATTTTCATTTTCCATTTTCATCATTTACTCCATTTATTGTGATTTGTAATTTAGGGAAAAGAGAGAACCGTTAAAACGGTATCTCATCTTCATCAATATCTATTTCTGGGATATTGTTTTGAGGCACTTGAGCTTGTCTTGGTTGTTGCTGTTGGTACTGCTTTTGTTGAGGATAGTTATTGTTATATCCACCATTTTGAGGTTGATTATAACTTCCTTGATTTTGCGGTACCGAACCATAACCTTGATTTTGCTCTTGAGTGTTGCTACCTTGTTGAGTATCAAGCATTTTCATATTTTCTACTCTAAGAGAGTGTTTGCTTCTATTGCTACCATCTTGAGCCGTCCATTGTTCAAATACTAACCTACCCTCTAAAAGAACCTTAGATCCCTTTCTCAAGTATTGATTAGCAACTTCCGCCGATCTACCAAAGATGTTAAAGTCTAAGTAACAAACCTCTTCTTTTTGTTCGCCATTTTGCGTTTTGTACTTGTAAGAAGTAGCTATCGCCGATTTAGCTATTGCAGCACCACTTTGAGCATATCTCAGCTCAATATCTCTAGTTAAATTTCCTACCATAATTACTGTGTTGTACATTGTCATTTCTCCATTTCTTCATTTGTTTTTTTATTATTTGCATTAAGCTATTGTTTTAGTCGTTAATGACCAAAAACCAGAGTAATCAATTCCCTCATCTGGATCATTTTGATCCAAGCAAAGATTATGATTTAACTCACCACTTGTGTAACCATCTTTCATCATTTCCACAACTCTATTAATTCCCTCTTCTTCTAAAACTTCTCTATGAGATGTTTTGATTTCAAGTTTTGGATTTTCGTTGTTCCACCATTCTGTTGTTATTTCAATGATATGTTTCATTTTGCTACCTCCACTACAACTATAAGCTTTAAATCACCAGTCCACTCAGTGGCATAAGTTTTTTTAGCCTCTTTAAATGCTTTCTTTGTGTCAAAGTAATCAGCATTGTCAATCATTGCAGCAAAAGCAGATCTCATCTCTTCTTCACAACCAGTGTGAATTGTTCCATTATCATCAATTATTTCCATATTTTGCATTGTCATTTCTCCCATTTTACTTTTGATTGAGTTTGTAATATTCGCCTTGCGAAACTAACTCATCTCTCATTTTTTTCATAGAGTTTGTTCGTGGAATTTTAAACTCCTCTCTAACTCTCAACACTACTTTAAATTTTCCATCTCCAACTGGCTCTATCCATCTTACATTGAAGTTTTCAAAAAGCTCGTCTGCTTCTTGAGATGTTCCCTTTAGATTTCGTGTAAATTCCATTTTTCATTTCCTCCATTATTTAGTATTTATTTGAGCGTAGTAAGCTTCAATTTGGTTGTTGTGAGCTTGCATACCGTCAATAGTTTTATCCATATTGGATACAAAGCTTTTACCAAAGCTCAACGCTGCTAAAAATACCATTGCAAACATTACTGTTTTCATTTTACATTTCTCCATTTTTGTCATTTTGTGAAAGTCTCATTTTGAGACTAAATTTGCATTTTGCATTTTAAAGAACCAGATAATTTGGTTCAACTACATTTCCCATTTTGCTACCCATTAAGTCATTTCTGTGTGATTTTTTTCACCTCCATTGCATCATTAAAGTCATTTCTAAGTCCATAATTTGGACTACCATTACTTTGAGTTCAGCATAGATCCGCAATTTCTATGCTCGTCCTTATATCAAAATACTTATATTGTGTTTTCCTGCAATGGAAGTTTTGTTTTGAAGATTTTATGTGTAAAGTTTTGAAGTTTTGTTTTGAAGTATTTTTGAAGAATTTTATTATAAGGACTGCCCTATGTCTCCATAAGGAACGGACTATATATTCAATACTATTTCCCAAAAGGAAAATAGTAAAGCCCCCCGTTTCAACTGCCTATACACTTATATTACGCTCAACCGCCATTTAATTATTACTTAGAGCTTTTTTTATCAGCAACACTTGACTCTTTTGCTGTTTCTTTTTCAGCTTTTTTATCAAGAAAATCACTAACCTCTTTTTTAAGAGCCATTACCTCTACATCTCTAACATCTTTACTATTGGCAACAAGCTCGATACCAGCGTCTCTTACTTTTTCTGCCAATTCGATTAGTTTTTGGATGTCATCATTCCATTTTTTCATTTGCGTTTCAGTTACATTGAAGCCCCACTCATCTCTAATGTTAGTGTCGGCTGCATCGATGATTTTAATTGCTCTAAAGAGTTGATCACCTACTCTTGAATTTTTGACGAAAACTTGTGCGTTTGGATGTTTTTGTAAAAGATCGATTTTTTGTTGAACACGATCTCTCACTGGGTTTCTTCTATCATTACCTTGGCCACCTCTTGAGTTACCTCTTGAGTCTGCCCTTGTCTCATTACCTTGGCCATTAAATTTTTCTTTTGCCATTGTCATTTCTCCTCATTTGTTTCATTTTGATTTTGTGTTTGATTGTTTTGATAAAAAGAGGAATATAAGTGTATGCGTTTGCAATTTACTCTACTCGCTTCGTGCATAAAAAGTTTTATGCCTTATTTTCTCCTTGAAAACTCTCAAGGATAGCTTTCGATAGTCTCTGAACACAATCCATATCAATATGACTTAGGATCTTCGCTGCGTTTATTAGATTGTCTCTATTCTTGCTGTTTTTACCATCCACATCGCATTACCGATGTTGCTACCTTGCACCTTATAAATTAAGGCTTTACATTTCTGTGCAAGTGCGGTGAACACAATAAAAATATTGTGAACGAGGAGCTTACGCTTTTCTCAAGCAAGACTTATCAAGTATTAACTAATACTTGTGATACTTTCAAGTAACCGTATCAAGGTTATCCCTTTTTCTGTATTTTACATATAAGGGTACTTTCCCGCAATTAGAGGGGTTTTACATCGGCTAATGTAAAATAACCGATATTTCCACATTACCGTTCTTCATTTATTAGGTATTGCCTAACAAGTCCAACAAATACGGACGGTGCGTATTTTGGTTTGTTGAACTTCATCAACTTATTATAAAGATATAATAATGCTGAATTTTAGCAAAAATTATTCTAAAAAGTCAATTAGTTTGAGGCATATTTCTTTTCCGCTTCAAAAAATGCACTTAATACTTTGTCTCCGTATGGATTATCTTTTATTCTTCCATTGTAGCAAGTAATAGCATTTTTACTAAAACCGTGCTTTTTGAAACATCCTTGAAGTACCCACGCCCCAACGAATATGTTAGTCCTTGGTTCAAATAAATCATCTCTTGAGATACCATATTTTTCAAGGGATGGAAGATGTACAGTATTTATTTGCATTATCCCTATATCTTCGGTACCATTTGTATTAACATTTACTGCATTTGGGTTATGTTTGCTTTCAATCTTAGCAATAGACCATAGCAACCTTGGATCTATACCAAAATGCTTTCCTGCTTCTTCGTAATAATTTGCATTTGCCATTAGAGTGATATTACATATAAAAAAAATAATTGACAAAAATTTCATCTTTTTATTCTCCTTTTGATAAATCGTTTCTAATCTTTGCAAGCATAAATGGCTCGCTGTACTCCTTTCCAGTTTTGTCTGATATAAAACTCAAGACATCGGATGTTTTAAGCATCATATTCTGGAACTTTTTAATTATTGCATCTGCTTCGTTAAATTCAATTTGATTTCCTCCTGCTTTTCTAAGTTCCTTGAAAACATCATTAGTTTTAATAAGAAGTTCATACATAAGCTCTGCTTCTCTTGTATCGAGATAGACAACTTTTGAATTAGACTTATTAAGCATATCCACTCTTTTTTTAGTTTTTTTTGACATACTAAATACCTCCTTTGTTTATTAACTCTTTAATAACATATTCATAAGCAATAAAACCAATACCTATAAATATCAAATAAAACAACCAACTATTTTGAGATAATGCTACTTTAAAATCTTGTGTACTAGGCATTGAGTTAGCAATAAGAATATATAAAATCCAGTAAAAAAGTAATATACTCCACCATTCATTTGGCATAAACTCAAAATAATAAGTGTAAGTTAGAAAAGCCCCTCCAAGTAACATAAGTGGAGCCATACCAATAGCAGCTGCATTATAAAAAGATACATAAGCTTGAACGCTTCCAAAATCCCATAAAATTCTATCTTGTCCGCTTGCATCAACATAAGGTATCTTTTTAGGAATTATTGAAAAACCATAAGGACGGCCACCAGTTAAAGATGCTACTATCCAATGAGCCGTTTCGTGAGGGAGTGTATCCATAATTCCCCAAAAGAACACACTCCATATTCCACCTTTATCAAGTAATCTATTTTTGAATTGTGAGAGCATTACGACCAACACTATTCCTGCAAAATGCCAGATGTAAAGCTCATTCATTTTTCTACCTCACTACTTGTTAAGACTCTTGCATCTTTTGTATTATCGTCTGATAATTTTAATTGATAAAGGTCATTTTCATTCATATCAAAAACTCTAGCAAAAATTGGTACGGCATCAAAATCAATAGTTTTACCATTAAACTCTATATAAAATTTTGATGTTATATAATTATTTGCAATATCAACGAAACCTATATCCCCTCTTTTTCTATATTCTCTTATAAAATACATTGTAAGCTCTTTGCTATTACTTTTAAAGCCTACTGCATTTTCAACCGCTTCTGTAACCGTACTAAGATTGAATAAAATCATATCTTTATATGAGATTGAATAAAACATCATTTTATAACCAAAATCTTTGCTAGTATTAATCTTTAATTTTAGCTCCTCAAGTATTTTATTCTCATACTCCTCAATATTAAAAGCCTCATCAGTTTCATAATCTTTATCCTCATCAAAGTCTATATTGGTTTGTTTAGCTTTTTTTTGAGGTAAATCTTTCTTCTTTTTTTGTTCTTCTTTAACTACTGCTGTCTGTTTTTCTGGTTGCTTTAGTTGATTGTTTAAATTTTCCTCCATCATATCTGTGAAATCATCAGCTATACCAAAATCATTTAAGGCAACTATTCTTTTTGCTTGTGGTTGTTGAGGTTCTTTGGTTTCATCTTTAGACTTTTCAGCATCTGCAAAAACAACTCTATTTCTTCCCTGCTCTTTTGCTTTATAGACTGCTTCATCTACTTTTTTAGCAAGTTCTTTTACATTGCTATAATCTTTTGCAAGTCCAGCTCCAATACTAATCGTATATTTAATATCTTTTCCGTCAATGCTTAATGAGCTTTGTTCTATTTGACTTCTAAGCTTTTCAAGTTGAGCCTCAAACTCTTCCTTTTGTATTTTAGGGAATAGTATTAAAAACTCTTCTCCTCCATATCGATACACTCTTCCATCATTATCTCTTGTAGCTTTAAACATAGTATCTACCATATGTTTAAGAACTTCATCTCCAGTATGATGTCCGTATGTGTCATTTATAGATTTAAACTTATCTGCATCTATAAACGCAAGTGCTAATGTATCTTTGTTTTCATTGAAATACTTTTCCACTTCTTGATCATAAGTCGCTCTTGTAAAAGCTCTGGTTAAATGACATTTAGAGGCCTTATCCTCAAGTAATCTGTTCTCTACTAAAACTTTTGCGAGCTGGTCTTTTAACACTTTGTTTTCATTGTCTAAGTCTTTTACCTCTTCTTTAACTGATTGAGCTTCAATCGTTACTGGTTCTTGCTCCTTGTCATTTAAGGCAACTTGTTTTTTCTCTCTTTTAGAGATAAGTTTTTCTTGCTTTCCATCTGATTTAAAATACTCATCAATTTCAAAATCTCTCGCTCCCTTATCAGCTGTAATCAAAAGTTTAATTAAATCATTTCCACTTGGAACTTTAATTGAGTGATGATTTTCAATAGCCTCAATAACAATTTTTCTATCCCTATAATTTGGATACATTTTCATAAAGAAAATTTTAGATATTTGATGGTGAGGTTGAGAAGAGAATATCTCTGGAGATACATTCTCAAGTCTCTCTTCCATCTTCTTAATTTTTCCAATATCGTGAGCTAGTGCTGCGATAATAGCTTTTCCAAGTAAAAGTACATAGTTTGTCTTGCTGTGTCTTTTAAGCTCTTCGTAAATTGAATTTACAACATTTAAAGTATGATCATACAAAGATACTTTTCTAAGTATCTGGTACGATGTAAGTCCATCTTCTGTTAAAATGTCTTTTTTATATTTGGTTTCTGGATCTTTTTCAGTAAAACTTACAACACTTGGAGTATCTATTCCTTTATCTTCTATGAGCTTTAAAAGTTCTATGATAATATCAACCTCCTCATCAAGCAATCTATCTATATGAGGCATTACAATATTATTAAACAACTCATTACTTCTTTGTTTTTTGAAATTTACATATAATGGTGGTTTTTTCTCTTGAGTGTTAAATTCTTTTTTCGACTCTGCCATCACCTCTTTTTTGATATTCTCTTTAATTCTTTGATTTTGAAGCCATATACTTGCAATATCTTCGATATGAACATATTTAACCGAACAATTTGATCTATTTCTTAGTCTATTATTTTGCCAAAGAAGTACACCGATAAACAAAAATTGCTCTAAAACTATCAACATATAAATAGCATTTCTATGATTATCAAGGAGTGCTGCATAAATTTGAGAATTGAATAAAATATCAGCATCAAATATAATTTCTCCAGTATCAACATACAAAATACCAATTATTGCCATAATCATACCAACTGTTGTATATAGTAAATACATCAAAAGTTTTCTTATTAGTGGATGCTTATATACAAAGTCCATAAACATATCTAAAAAAAACATCTTATTTCACCTTTTCAATGATTTTAGGCATCTGTATCATAATTTCGCTCTCTCTTACTGGAGCCGTTTTGCCTTTAAATTCGCCCTCAAAACCAAAGTAATAAAACTCTCTTTTTTGGAGTCTTGTTATATCCTCTGGTTTTATATTAATCTCTTCAACCTCTCTGGATGTAATCCCACCATTTAATGATAAGAATGGAGAGTATCCTTTTCTAGTACCTCCAAGATTTGAAATAACTTGAGCACTGCTATTCTCATTTAACCTCATAACAATTTTTGTACTTGTAAGGTCAAAAAGTTTATTAGCTCTATCTCTACCAATTTCAGCAACGATGTCGGCCATAGACTGAGTAAGTCCAGTAATCGCAACATTAGCAGCTCTTCCTTGAGCATAAAGTGTCTCAATCCCCATATAAACAGATGAAGCCATCTCATCGATATATAGATTTAATCGTCTCTCAAAAGAGTCTCCAGATGCGTAGTATCTACCTACGGCACTTTGTATCATAGAAATAACAACTTTTGAAATTACAGATGATACTTGTCTTGTAAGCATCGAACCAGTTTGGATATAAAGTATAACTCCCTCCCCTTGCTCCAATTTGTCAATAAAGATATTCTCATCAACATTACCAATTATCTTCCCTATGTTTCCAGTTGTCATTTGCGTAAGTGTCGTTCTAAGCGTTGATGATACTTTTGCAAAATAGTCCTGCGGTGATGCTAGTATCTGCTCAATTAAAATGAGCAATCGGTCTTTATCCTCCTCATTCTTAATTGAAGAGATATTTGTATGAAGAGCTTTAAGTCCATCATAGTAAGCATAGCTCGCTACCTCATTAAAGTTGATAGGTTCTGGATTATTTGTTTGTCTCCTAATCATCAAAAGAGATTTTACGATGGCCGTTGTTGTCTCATAAGCCACATTGTAAAAGAACTCATCTTTTGCAGGTACTCCAGATACAATATGAGATATAACCTCTTCCTCAAGGTAATAATTCTTTAATGGATTAATGAATATTGAATATTGAGGATAAATTGGAGTTAAAAAAAGTACCTCTTTTTCTCTTCCGTGTAACTTGGCTATTTGGTACATTTTTGAGAATAAGCCAATATCACCTTTTGGATCGATTACGATTACATTATCTCCCTTTGGAATGTCCTGCTCAATCATCCCCTCTAGTAATCTTGTTTTCCCAACCCCTGGGGCACCAAACACAAAAGTATGATTAGGACGGTTCTCATCAAGTTGTCTAATGTCTAAAAGTTTCTTTTGTTTATAGTCCTCAATAGCAAAACCTTTACCGATTGTAGTAAAAGGTTTTTGCTTTGACTTAAAAATCTTGTTTTTAATACAACAATTTTCAAAGAGTTTCATAAAACGCTCTCAATACTTTTTCTATTTCTGCTACTTCGTTTTGATCAATCATAATGTAGCTTCTATAATCATCAAGGGTTGCTTTAATAGCTTCTCTAATAGTTAAAGGCGGACGGTAAGGTTTTGGAGTAACACAACCTTGAAAAACATCTGCAATATTTATATATGCTGCTTCTTTAGGATAGTTACTCTCTTTGAAATATCCACTACCATCTGGCATCTCGTGATGAAAATATGTATAATCTGCACAAAGCTTCAAGCCTTTTCTTTCAAGATACTCCGATCCTAAAACTGGATGCCTTTTCACAACGGCATATTCATCTTCTGTTAAGTGTCCGCTCTTACTTATCAAATTACCAACTGACATTAGCCCAACATTGGCGTAATATCCTGCTAAATAGTATTGAGGTTCCTCTATACCAAGAGCCTTACCGATCATAGTGCTAATTATTCCAGTTTGATTGATTTTATCGTGTAAATAAGGTTTATAAAGTTTGAGCATTACAATAAAATCATCTAAGAACTTCTTTTCAAACGCTATATCTATCTCTTTATTTATATCTTTCATATTTCTCCTCCTAAATAGATTAATAGTTTTCGTACTCTTCTTCCATTCTATATTTTTCTCTTGTATTTACATACCCTTTATAAAAAACAGTCAAGTAAGGAAAAAATGCAAATATTAACATTGAGAAAAATATTTCATTTGCCGTATCTCCAAGTGCAGGAATTACAAAACGATAATAGTAGTTGTATATCATTTCTGCTGTAAGTTCGTGAGTTGTAAAAAATGAAAATATCCATTGTGAAAAATCAATCCAACTGTAAACAACATTAGGATCTTTTAGTGATAGTTCTTGGATATAATGAAGCAAATAGTATATACCTACACCTTTGATAATAAAAGTAGAACTTCTACCATTGATAAGTGCAAATATAGCACGCTTTGTAAGGCCACCCTCATAATATTTAGATAAATACACCATAAAGATAGTAGATATTACAATAGGTGCATAAGAACTTACTGTAAACAACATCTCTTCTTGATTATTAAGGGCATCACCTAAAAAATAAAATTTAAAGCCAGGATAAATTGTTTGTAAAAATGGTAACAAAGTAATAAATAGTAATCCCTCTAAAATACCACTTTTAAAACCTATTTTAAAAAAGTCAAAGATTTGTTCTAATGTAAAATACTCTTTTGGTAGATCATCACTTCTACTTTCAAGTACATAATATCTTTGAATTTCACTAAGAGCATTTATGATATTTTTAGGTGCTTTATATGCTGATCCACTACCTCCACCTGCGTTATTAGCTTTAAAATCTACATTTTGGTGAGCAAACCTACCTCCACCATAATTAGATCCACCAGTTCCTCCAGTTCCGCTACTAGGCATCTTCAACCTCCTACATTAGTTTAAATTTAACTTTTTCATCTAAGCTCATCGATAAAAGCTCTCTCTCTTCTTGAGATGGCTCTCTGTCAATATAAATCTTTATCCGTTTACCGAACATTCTTTGCATCGTATAGATTGTGTATCTATTACCAAGAACCTCTTTAATGATATGCTCAGTTAAAAATTTACTTACTCTATCAAGCACTATATTGATCTTATTTTTTTTAATACCAAGTTTATGTATATGAAAATTAAGATCTATACCGATTTTATATCTACCCTCTTCTAGCTCTTTTGGATTTAATAAATTCATTGGAGCAAAAGCTTTACCATATCTTGTAGATACTTCCAATCCATAATCGGTTTTAGAAACAATTTTCCCTCTAACCACTTTATCATTTTCAAGAGTTCCTTTGATGGCCTCTAATCGCTCTTGAGTATTTTCTTCGATTATATATCGATACAATCTATCTCTTACATAATTTAATCTTTTTTGTGTAATTTTTACACGCCTTTGTTTTTGTCGGTTATTTCTATCAACAAACACCTCATAAAAATCAAGTTTTCCATCTTTGTAGTTATCAAATACCTCCCCAAGTCCAAGTTCATCCCTCACTGCACGCTTTAAACAACGAACAATAGTGTAGCTATCTACATCATATTGTCTTGATACTTCATCTAAAACATCCAGTATAGTCATTAACTATCTCTCTGTTTCTAAAATTTCAAATTCTTTGAAAAAATCGCCGAACTCTTCAATAAGACAATCAAATAAACCCTCCTCTTTTAAGGCATTGATTGTTTTTCTATCTTTTCTTTGTCCTGCGATAGTTCCATAGAAGCCTGCCTTACTTAGCTTGTGTTTTTTAAGAAAAAAATTAGTTTTCGCCCCTCTTTTATCAAGCTGTTTAATGATTATATGTTTCATAATTTGCTATAATATTCCTTGTTTGGTGTTTGATAAAAATCTTTATCAGATTTTAGCATAATATATTCTAAAATAAAATTAAATGACTACTTAAATGGAACAAAAAAATGGAAGATAAAGAAGAATGTAGAGAAATGGGAGAGCGAATAAAGCAACTCCGTAAACAACTTGGTATTAGTCAAGACGAATTTGCAACTAAATTAGGCTTAAAGCAAAGAACACTGTCTTATATTGAGAGTGGTGATAGGGGTATCTTATGTAGTGTTGTTAAAAAAATGCACAAAGAGTTCGGGGTGAACCCTGAGTGGATTATATTTGGCAAAGGAGAAATGCTTTAGCGTAATAAACAATTCATTACGCTGGGATCTTTCCCCCAAACTCCTTTTTTATTACTCTTAGCGTGTTTTAGTAACTTCTCATATCTCTCTTTAGTATCATTTTCTTTTATATATTCCATAAATGGAACGGCATAGCCCTCACCTACCATAATCTCATTAAAAAGTCCAAAAGGTGTCTCCACAATACAAATAGATCTACCATATTGGTCTTGTCCGTTCTCATAAATCTTGTATTTATCTCCAATCTTCATAAATGACTTTGCAAAAGATGTAGCCTCTTTTCCAAACTGCACCATACGACCAGATGTTATACCTGCACACTTAGAGGCATCCTTGGAAGCTTTTTTATTTTCTTTACTCTCTGGAGTGTCAATATAAGCAATCCTGCATTTTATTTCATTTCCTCCAGATTTAAAATAAAGAGTATCTCCATCAACTACACTTTTAAGAACTCCTATCTCTGCACTATAACTAAAAACTGCTGCCATTGATAAACCTGCAATAAACTTCAACATATCTGAAACTCCTATGTGATATAATTTTTCAAAAAATAAAAAGGTTTAAAATAATGCCATTTCTAATACTTCTTTTTGCATTATTCATTTTTGCCTTGTCAAAAGGTATGTATATAGAGTCAATACCAGTAGGCGTATTGTTACTCATTTCTCTAGTTATCGAAACAAATATCGAAAAAGCTCGAAATTTACTTGATCAATATTTTTAAAAAACGAAGCAATTTAATACCCCCAAAGGCCTTAGAACACATTATTCTAAGGTTATTCAAAAGCAAAAAAATCAACTTTTATTTAGCATATTATATTCTAAAATATCTTATATATAAAATAACTCTTCCTTTATATTCTAAAAAAACGAAACAGTTTAATACCCTAAACGAAGCAATTTAATAGAGGAGCGAAGCAATTTAATACTGCAAACGAAGCAATTTAATACTGCAAACGAAGCAATTTAATACCTTTTTGTAGATATATATAGTTCTATATATAGAATATATTTAGAACTTCTTTAGTTTTTCGAGGCTAAGAGAGCCGTTCTTTAGACGGCTCCTTATCCTCTTTGGTTATTGAGGGAAGAAAAGAAACTGATTTATGCCCTTTGTAATAAAAAATTCTTTTTGAGACATCATAATTTATAAAAAATTGCCCTAAAATATCTTGACTCTCTTTAAGCTCTTTTTTTGCAAGTTGAACTGTTCTTGTACTTTCCATTGGAAATCCTATTGTGTGTAAAACATCATCAACATTCAAATTTAAAGAGTTATGAGTAAAGAAAAATCGAATAATTGACCTTAGAAGTGGGCTACCTACTTTAAGCAACTCTGGAACATTGTTTTTATAGTCAATGCTTAATCCATTTTCATAAAATTTTACATAAGCGTCATCGAGAATAATTCCGAACATATCTTGCTCAAAATCAAAAGCTTTATTGGCGATAATATTAAAATCAAATTCATTTCCCTTATTATCCCTATAAAGAATTACAGCATCTCTTATTTCGCTAAGTTTTTCTCTAAACCACTTGAGATTTTTCCCTAAATCACCATAATGTCGCATAATTTCAGATTGTGAAAAGTAAATAACAATTTTTCCATTTTCTAATCTTCTTGTTTCTTTTGCATAAGAAAATATTAGATCAAGTAAATCTTTATGAATTTGAGTTAAGAGCCTATTTCTAATTTCAACCTCACCCCATTTAGTCTTTACTTTTCTTACATTTTTATTAGCAATAAACTCTTTGTATGTACCTGAGTTTTTAGCAATCATAATTACTGGTGCAAAAATAGGTACTCTTAATTCATCAATCGTACTGGTTGATTTTTCTATTTTTTCTAATGTATCAAATAATGATGGTTGATAATTCTTTTGTTTTTTCATTTTGTTCATTTTCTTCTTTTTCCTCTAGTTCTTTTGTTATTCTTATTAGAGCTTGGAAATACAGTTCTTACAAACTCTTTTTCATTTAAAATATTAGATACACCATAGTTATCTTTTCCTATTTTAAATTTTCTATCAGTTTCATTTTTTTCAATCACTTCAATTTCATATACTAATCTCACTGCATCAACTAAAGATGAAGCTCCTCTACTTCCATTTCCTTGTTTATCTGCGTGATGAATAAATATAATTGTTTTATTTTCTCTTGCTGCCCATCTAGTAAATTGTTGCATAAATTTTCTAGCTTGAGAGTTGCTATTTTCATTTCCTCCATAAAATCCAATAAGTGGATCTAGTAGTATTATATTGCAATCTTTGAGTTTTGTTTTCATAAGCTCAAATTTGTTGTTTAATTCACCATTTTCTTCTACGATATGAAAAGGCTCCCATTCCGATCCAGTAACAAAGAAATTTGAAAAATCATCAATATTTTTATTCAAAATATTATTTGATATTAAACCTGCTCTATGTTTCGACAACCCTTTTGGATCCTCACTTAACCAAGCAAATACTTTTTCATTTGGATTTTTAATTAGATGCCTTAATGCTAACTGTATAATTATCCAACTTTTACCTACCCCACCATTTGCAACAATCATTGATACAGTTTTTCTAGGAATTGGCAACCAATCTTCACAAATATACTCTGTTTGCTCTTCTTGTATCTCTGATATTGGTTCCATTTCAAATAGGTCATAGTCATTCATAGAAAGCATATTTTGAGCTTCTTGTAGTAATAGTGACTTTACCTCTGGAATAGTTGTATTTTGAAGTTTAAGAGTTATTTCTTCTAGTTTTGCATTGATTATTCTTTTTTCATAAAACTCAATAAGTATATTTTCGTATTTATCGATATTAATAGTTTTTTTTTGGTTTATAATTTCTTTGAAAAGTTTATCATTAAAATTAGTACCAAGTTCTTTTTTGATTAATGGTTCTTCAAAAGGTAATTCATTGTTACAAAGCTTTTCAAGGGTTTTAAAAAGATCTTTATGAAATGTAAAGAAAAAAGTGTCTGGCTCTAATTTAGATGAGATAAATAGTGATGGTTCTGAAATATAACTAGCCAAAACAACTTTTTCAATATCAATACCATACAAACTATTATTACTCATCTTTAGCCTCCAACATAGCTTTTCTTTAAAGTTTCTATTTTATCTAAATATTCCAATAACATATCTGAGGGTATTTTCCCCTCTATTGGATCACCTACTACTTGCCCACTTGGAGTAAGTATCATTGTAGTTGGCGTAGTACCGTTAAACGGTAAATCCATAGGAACTTTACCACCTTTTGCAAGATCAGTTATTGTTACTATAAAATTTTCATTTAGGTAGCTTGCTAATTTTTGATTAGAATTTACATCGGCCATTAGTTCGTGACAATGAGGACAAGTATTTGACAAAATGAAAAATATTGTTAATTTACCTTGTTTTTGAGCTTCTGGTATTGCATCATAAATACTGTTAAAAACCTGCCCATAAGACGCTTGAAGTAGCAAAGCTACCCCAAGTAATATCTTAGCTATCTTTTTCATCTTTTTCCTTTTCTGGAGCTTCTTTATCATCTCCACCCATCATATTTTTAAAAAATTTTCTAACTTTCTCTTTAGCAGCTGCTCTACTTTCTGGTGTCTCTCCAGTCATTTTATCAAGAGTTTCCTCTGCATTGTTTAATATTTTTTGTAGTGTTTCATTTAGTTCCATAGTTTATTCTCCTTGATTATAAAAAGATTGGCTCATAGCTTTAAGTAATCGTTCAATACCATCACTTTTAGCTTTTTTATTGATTTGTTCTAAAGCATAGTCAATACTTGCTTCACCATAAGCTATCCAGTAAAGTTCATCTTTATCTGGAGTTCCAATTACATCTTTAAACTCTTGAACTACTGGATTGTAGTTCTTAATAAATAAAACCGCAGGTACTTTCTTTACATCAAACCTCCTTGTAATTTTGGGATTAATCTCTACATTAAAAGAATATCTATTGTTTTGATCACTTGGATCTCCATTAGGATCTTTAACAAGTAGATCATTTATATAATTTATTGTTGGCATAATTTTTTTAGGCGTACCAATTACCCCTCTTAGGATAAATGTTACATCAGTATTTACTTTTTCAAGCAATTTAAAATAGTTTCTAATTGTTTCTTTTTTCAATGAAGAGCTTATAACTATAAAAAGTTTTTCATTCGGATTAAGAAACTTGTTTTTTGACAATAAAGGGCTATTAGTAGCCTCTAATTGTTGCATAATCTCTTTTGTATGATTGTTATATTTTCCAGTATATTTACTCCAATCAATAGATTTATCATAAAGGATGTAATTTTCATTTTCCTTTACTCCTTTTTGAAATTTATCGGATCTTACATATTCAGATACCTCTTTAGCTTGTTCCTCTGCACTTTTACTTTTGGCCGTTTGAATTTCACCAAATTTTTTATCAAATTGTTTCTGGTTCATATCCATATTTGATTTTATATCATTAAGATTTAAGTCTTTTGACTTTTCTCTTAATTCTTCTGGTGATATATCAAACTGTTTAGTTTTGCTATCTGGTAAATATTTATCCATAAATATTTGAGTTTTATTGCTATCTTCTGCATATAGCATAGATGCTAAAACTAAACTAATTGCAAAAAACTTTTTCAATTTATACTCCTTTGTATTCTTCTACTGGTTGAGGTGTTCCTAAGTAGAAACCTTGTAAATAATCTGCCCCAACAATTTTTGCAGTTTCAAATAATTTTTTATTTTCAATATGCTCAATCACTGTCTCTTTTTCCAACGATTTTACAAAAGACACTAAATGTTTTAAACCATCAACTAATTTATCTCTACCCTCTTTTATATTTTGCATAAATACACCATCAAATTTAATAGTTTGAATAAAATCATAATCACAAATAAGGCTTCTAACTGATTTTTCTGAACAAAAATCATCAAGTGCTATTTTAAATCCATTGTTTTGAAGCTTAACAAGTAGCTCATCTTTATCATTGCCAATAAAAACATCTTCTGTAACTTCAATCATTACTTTATGAGCCACCTTTTTTCTTGCAAACAAAAACAATAAATTATCAACAATATCCTCATTAATTTCATCTGTTGATAAATTAATAGTAACATTGCTATTTCCAACAAAACCATTATCTATAAGGGTATAAGCATAATGTATTAACATTTTTGTATATTTTGTTGCTATTTGAGGATGCACTGATTGAACATTTCCATTTTCATCTTTTACTCTGCCAAGTATTTCAAAAAATGTAATATTTCCGTCTTTTGAAACAATTGGTTGCAAAACATAATTAACCGAAAAATTTTTATGAAGAGCGTGCATTAAAGCACCCTCTCTATTGTTATTAATGCAATAATTATCTCTATTTTTAAAACGCACAACATTCCCTTTTTTTGAATAATAAATAGTTAAAGTTATCACCAACAAACGGTATGTTTTTAGTAAAACTCCA
The DNA here is from genome assembly GCF_000736415.1 of Campylobacter iguaniorum. NCBI lineage: Bacteria > Pseudomonadati > Campylobacterota > Epsilonproteobacteria > Campylobacterales > Campylobacteraceae > Campylobacter > Campylobacter iguaniorum. The sequence goes on from NZ_CP009044.1 coordinate 45,984, forward strand.
CAATAGTCCAGATTGTCCTATTCCAGTTGCCGTTGGATGTGGTATAGGAGCCATAATCTGTAACCTATAAGCCGATTTTCTCCAAATTGGTGCAGGATAATAACCACAAAGTCCTGCTTGCCCCCAAGAACCCCATAGTATTAATTGTCTATGAAGTTTATAAATCATTGAAGCTGCTACGGATGCACTATCTTCTACATAATCTTTAGTGTTTGTGTTTCCAGTTAAAGGATAAGCATTACCCCAAGAACCTTTACACCAAAATAGTGGATCAAGAGCTACATTTGCTTGAGATGATACACTATCTGCAATACAAGCCATATTGGTTATTGGATTACCAAATAACATAGCTTCTGGATTAATTATTGCTGTTAGCATATCATCTTGCCACAATGGATCAACCTCTGTAATATATGCCATATCAAAGCCAGTATGCTCAAGACAAATAAAATCTGTCATAAGTTCAAGTATAGAATATAGTGGAAAAATGTAATAGTGAGATTGAAAAAAAGTTCTTGTTCTATCTTCACCATCACCTTTTGTTCCTGCACCCATTGGATTTAATGACATACCAAACCCCATACCTGCAAAACAATATGGATCTTTAACTACATCAATCAATCTACTTGGTTCAAAAAAACTTACTGGAATACCTATTCTCATAAATATCGGTGGTGGCATTGGGCATACACAAAGTGGTGAACCTACGCTCCCTTGTGGATCTGGCATATGTCCGTGTAAAACTTGCACCCCTGCAATACTAAGAGGAAGCATACAAGCATAACACGCTGTAAAAGCTGTTTGAGCTAATTGAGCAGGATTAGGTTTGCATACTGCCTCTGCTTTATTAGGAAAAATTAAAAGTGATGTAGCCAAAGCTACACTTGCTATCATTTTTTTAATTTTTAGCATTATCAACCTCCTTTTCTCTACAAGATAAACATATCTCTGATACCTCTATTTTTTCCCTTTTTTGAACAACTATACTAGGCGTATGTTTCAATTGGAACCTTTTAGTGATCTCTGGTAAACAATAAAAAACTTGTTGATTAAGTTCTTTGATTAAATCATAGTAACTTCCATCTGTAATCAATAATCTATAAGCTATCGTATTAGCGTATTTACTGTTTTTAAACCATTCAACTTCTTGTCTATTTTTACCATTTATAACAACTATTCCATACCCAAGTTTTGCATATTTAAGAGGATTAAAGGTAAAGCCTTTTTTATAGATAATATTTCCCTCCGCATCTTTAATATCTCTATCAAGGGTATAGCTCATATCTGGCTCAAAAACATTATCTTTTAAAGCAGGTTCTAAAGCAATAAGTCCATCTGGTTGATATTGTTTTATTTTCTCTTTTGCTTTTATTTTCTCCTCTTCAAACCTTTTTTCTATTTTCTCTTTATTATCTGTTAAATGTTGTTGAATAGCCTCAAGCATATCTTTTTCTGCAAATTCGTGAGTATCACCAATAAAAAGCTCATTGTTTGATGAAGCATAAAGCATCATCATAGATGCTATGATTGATAAGGCTATTTTTCTCATTTATCTTTCTCCATAATTGCATTGTCAAATAAAAACATAGTGTTTTTAACTATTTCCTCTTGAGTGGCAAGTCCAGATTTTACCCTCATCCATATAGCTTCACCTTTACTATTTTTATAAATAAAAAAACTCTCTGGAGTAGTAGCTAGTTTAAATTTTTGAACCATATCTGGCTGCTCATCAGTATTTACATATTCAACCGTGGTTCCGTACTTTTCTTTTAAAGAATTAAAAACAATCTCTTGTCTTTTATAGGCCATTTCGTTTTGCATATTGAAGAACACAACAAAACCAAGATCATCTTTATGTTTTGTAAAAAACTCATCTGTTTCTTTTTCTTTTTGATGAAATTGAGCACTACGACCATATTTGTCTTTTGCAATGTCTGGATATTCAAGATTAGGATTTTCAAGCATATTGATAGTCCAAACTTTTGCATACTTTTCACTTTGGTCTGTTTGCCATTTATTCATCATTTGTACGATTTGAACATTCTCTTTAGATGGGTTCATAACTGCAATTTCTTTAGCTCTAGTAAAAGCCTCACTAAATTCTTTGGCTTGCATAGTGTCAAGGTTATTAAGAGGGATTGATTTCATAAATTCTTGATCACTCTTTTTTTTCTCATCTTTTTTTTCTTCTTTTTTCTTCTTTTGCTCTTCTTTGTAATAGAACCAACCCTCTTTACCAGTCTCAAAAAAATCATTAGCCGCATACGAAGATGAGGCTATGAGAGATGCTAATAAAATATTATAAAACTTCACCTTTACCTCCTTTGCTATCTGGGATTGAGCTACTAGGACTTGATTTTTGTAGCTGCTTAATTTGGATTTGAAGATCACTTACTTGCTTCCCAACCAAGTCGCTTTTATCCACAATATTAAACTCCATTTGTCCGTTGTTTAGTTGCCCTTGAACTGATTGTGTTTGAGGGTTAAAGTTAGGATTTTGAGCCATAAAATCATTATAATCAGATTTATAATCTCTCCAAGTTGATGACTCATTCATAGTATTAGAGTTTCCAACTATAAAAGGTTGGCCAGATGCAATTTGATGTCCTATAATTGTTCCATCTCCTACTGCTGTTGGATTGGTAGGTACACCATCAATAAGTGCTGTTCCTACTGAGGCAACTCCGTGAGCAACTGATGATGGGCTTATGTTTTTCATTCCTTTCCAAGCATCATCTATACTTTGACTTATGAATTGTTTTGCATCATCATACCAACTTCCTTTGCTATCAAAAGCATTATTTTTAACAAAGTCTGCAACATCACCTTTTGCTGTCGATCTTGCGTATTCACCAAGATTTTGATTTAGTTTAGTTTTTGTTTGTTCAATAGAACCATCTTTGTTAAACACTCCTCCATTTTGCTCAAAGTTATCTTTAAGGCCAAGTTCTTCCATAAGTTTTCTTGCTTCTGGAGAATTATTTTTAAGAGCATCATCAAGTTGATCAGTTTTTTTCATAAGCTCTTCAAGTTCATCAACATTTTTAGCATTTTTAAACTTGTCAAGTATTTCACCACCAATTTTTTTAGCTCCTGCGGAAGTTAAACCAAGAGCCGCACCCAATCCGACTGCACCAACAAGCATCTCATCTTTGTTTTCATCCCAAAATCTACTAAATAAACCTTGCTCTCCCCATTTTTTACCATCTGAGACACTTTTTTCTACTTGCCCTTGAACTCCACCGTTTTCTTGTTTAAATTCACCCATTTGCCCTTGAGCATTAGCTTTTGATTGCTCTAATGCTGAATTAGTTTGAGTTTGAATATTTCCTGCTGCTGTATCGTATTGCCCTTTAATATCTGGAGAGTTGAATTTTGTTGGCTCTGCTAAATTTGGATTTGAGTTCATCTCAAAACCACCAGAACCATACTTCCCAACCAAGTCGCTTATTTTTCCCCATTCTCCATTTGCCGATAAGCTACTTAATTCACCCATTGCAACTTTAGCCGCATCAACTTTAGGCATCCTACTAAATCTCTCATCTCCATTTATCCAGTTGTTTAGGAACGCTGGAAGATTATTTGCATTTAATCCAGTTTCTGTCATCTCTGCATTGCTTAGTTTTGTCATAGCATTTTGTACTTGAGAGTAACTTTCACTGTCTGTAACTTTTAACATCTCTGCGTATGATGCTTGATATGATGAATTACCAGATACAACTTTTGAGAACTGCTCTTGAATTTGATTAAAGTTTTGCTCTGCCTCTTTTGAGTTATCCGTCCAAGAGTATTTTTTGCCATCTTGATCAACTCCAGAATATACAACTCCACCAGATGCACCAACTTTTCCATCCAAAATACTTGCTGATAGATTACCTCCACCTTGCATAGCCATTCTTTTAAGATTATTAAAATCCTCTCCATAACCTTGCATATGTTCAAAGGCTTTGCTCATTGCAATACCTTTAGCCTCTGTGATGTTGTGAGTGTCTTGGGTAGATAAACCTTGACTTTGTGCTTGAGTAAGTGTTTTATCGCTTCCTAGCACGCTTGTAGAGCTGCTTGAGATTGCATTTGATAATTCAGTTGAAGCGGTACTTGTATTTTTATGAGCTGCACTTAATGCCATTTGGCTTTGAGCATTAACAACTTGCCCTCCAACCATACCGATGCTACCAGAACCGTCCGTCATTTGTCCGCTATATGTTTGTGTACCAGTTCCTTTGTCTGTATAGGTGCTATCATTCCAAGAGTGTCCGTTTGTCATACTTTGAGTTTGTGAGCTTATTTGCCCTCCAATATCTCCATATACATCGTTTCCTACTCTTCCCCCTGGTTTATTAGGGTCAATTTTTTGCTCAGGTAGTGGACTTAATGAAGCTTTTGATAAAGACTGAGATAAGTTACTTGCTAGAGATACAAAGCCGTGTTCACTTGCTTTAGCGATAGCATACGCTAATAGTGGTGTTACCATTACCATCCAGTTTACAAAATTTGAACTTTCAATAAATTTATTCATAATCATACGATTGTGATTGATTGTTAAATCAACTCCAGTAGCATTTATTAATGCCATTCCCATATCTCTTAAATTCATATCATTAAAATAATTTATAATTAAGAGAATTGGTGTCCATAATACCATCCACAACATAAGAGTAAAAAACATTTGTATATGTTTGTATTCACCAAATAATATAGCTAAAATTGCTATTAACCAAGCAATACCAACTATGATAGCCGTAAAATATGCTTTTGCTTTAGGAAGATATTTTTGTGCTAACATACCTTGAGCCTGCATTTGTGATGTAAATTGATAATCACCTACGGCACTAGCCCAAGCAAGTGCCGATGGGTCAAGTCCAGATGCTTTTGCAGAATTAACAATGGCATCACTTGTCATATTAATTAAAGCCATTTGCTGAACATAATCACGAGTGCTATTTCCAGTACCAAACAATTGTTCTTTTACTGCACCTGCATTGTCTTGAAAATGTGTAAAAGCTTCTCCGTTTGTTGCAGCTGCAACTTTTTCAACATCGCCCAAATAAGTACCTAATGTATTTTCAAGATAATCACCTGCTTCGCTACATTGTACCACCTCTCCAGATGGAGTACCTGCTGTATATTTGTTAGTAAGTCTTGATGAAGCGGTGTTAAAAATTGTACCTGCCAAATTGTCATTATCGACAATTAATCCAATGTCCGTAACTCCAGAAGAAATATCGTAAAATACACATTCACTTATATATTCATCATATGTTCTTTTGTAATAAGGATCAACCACTCTTAGTTGAGAAACAGTATTATGGGTTGAAAGAGTATATCCTAGCCCAGAAGTTCTATAATTTATGCTTGATGGTGTAGAGAAATGTGTTTCCATAAGCTCTGCTATCCCATCTTCTAATTGAGTAACCAAAGCAAATGTTTTACCTATTCCTAGTGGTATTTGACTTACTGTGTGCATTTCTCCAGTAACTCTATCCTCAATTACAAATCTATGTTTATCATCATCTGGAGCTTGTAAAAAGAAGTAAGAAACCACTGCAAATAAAAGCATAAGTTTCCCAAATTCCATTACGGGATTAACTCTACTATCCATTGCTTTCTTGATAGCAAATATAAAAAAAGCAATAGCCATAGCTGACTTAACAAGACTATCAATTCCAGTAACCGCACCCTTTACGGCTTGTAAAATATCATTCATCAATGAAGCGTAACCCCAAGTATAAATTACGCCATTGTGAGCGGCATAAGCACCGCTACTAAAAACAATTAAGGCGAGAAACAGTTTTTTCATTACCATTTCCCTCCAGTTGTGTCATACATTTCAAAAAAGTGTTCAGTTTGTTTGTAGAATTTTTTAGTTTCATTACTTGCTCTTGCATCTGCTTTGAATAAAGAGAAAACCAAAGGCAACCAAACTACAATTTTTGCAAAACCATTATCAGTTAATCCAGTTATGAAATTAACTGCACTTGCCCAATCTGAAATTACAATGTATCCTACAAAGATGACAAGTAAAAAGAATAGAAATAAAACATAACCAATAATTGCTCTAACTAAAACAGTCAAAAGGTAATCTTTAATTGTCGCTATCATCTTCAACTCCTTTAAGTTTTTTGTTAATTTTACTCATATCAAAAACCCCTGCTTCATCAAGTGCCATATTGATTATTTTAGCTTTTGATGTTTTTGTGGCTTTTGACAACATTTCAAGTGCTTCATAATTCTCATTACTCAAAGTAATAGTTAAACTCTTTGTATTACTTGTTTTAACTTTCGTTGTACTTTCTATGAGTTTATCTACTAATGTTTTTGCCATTTTAAATCCTTTAACAAACCTTGTAACTTTTTCCTTTAATATAATTATAGCAAATTTTAGCATAAATTATTCTAAAAACAAAATAAATTTAATAGAAATTGTTTAATTTATTTGGATATTTCTTGTAGTTATTTCGTGTAAAAGTATCAATGCAATTTTCTCCTTTAGACACCCTCTCAAAAAAAATCCTTAGACACTATTCACTGTCGTTCATATATATGCCCTTTTCCTTACTCAAAAACCATTAAAAATCTATGATTTTATTAACCTCTTTAGAGGTATATGCCCTTTTCCTTACTCACTAAAATAAATCCTTACTGTATATATATAAGCTATTTTCCTTACTCTTATGTTATAATTTCAAAAAAACAACTTTAGGAGATACAAAATGAGTTCACTTTTAGACATACATAAATACTCAAAAAAAGCATTTCAACACCTTTATGAGAAACTAAGTAATAAAGATTTTAAGCGTTCATACATAACAAAAGATGATCCAATTACTGCTGTTACTGGTATCCTTTGGGATATTACACAAGGTGATAAAGAACTAAAAAAAATCATTGAAACAATGGATAATATTGATAAAATAAAAGCTGAAAACAGTAGGTCAAGATTAGAAAAAATTACAGTTACTTGGCTAAAAAAAGCATACAGAGAACACTTTGAAAATGGATATGTAATCAGTAGAAGTATGTATTTAAAATTCATAAAAATCATAATGAAACCTACATCAAAAGAGGGTGAAAATAAGCTAATCGCATCGGGTACAAAACTCTATAATAAAATTTATTCCGCATACAAAATGAGACAAATGAGTGTACGAAAAACCGATAAGCTGGACGAGCTAAAAGCTAAATATCCAAACCTAAATATAGAGACTGCTTACAGATATGCAATCGTTACTGGTAAGTTTAACTTGAACGCAGATGATATTGAAGATTTTGAATATTTAGTACAATTTCTAACACAAAACCAAAAGTAAATGAATAGTAAAACACAACTAATATAAAACTATTAAAATACTAATGTAATACTAATAAAAAAGTATATAAATATTAAAAAAGTAGTAATAAAATACTATTTATTAAGTTCTTATTTAGTATTGAAAAGCTAAAATTATACTTGATAAAAAGTAGAAGAGTTAATCTCTTCCCTTAAAAACCATCAAGGAGAAATGAATGAAAAAGACACTTTTGGCTTTAGCAATGCTAATCGGTGTTGCAAATGCGACTGAGGTAGCTATTTGTAAATTTAAAGGCGGTAATATCTCTGGTTTTGCAGATGATAATGTAGTATGCTCTGGAGCTTTTGAGAAAACAACTACAATACAAGATATGTATGCTGAGGGTTGGAGATATAAAGGCTCTTATAATATGAAAGATGATACCTATGTAGTAATGGAAAAAGGAGATAAATAAAATGGCTGGAGATAATAAAGTTCAAAAAATCGCAATCGACATCGGATATGGTGATACTAAGGTAATGGTTGGAGATAAAATCTTCAAATTTGCCTCGGCTATCGAAAAGAAAAAAGAGGCACAAGCTGATTACCAAGATAATAGTGATGATGTTTATGAGTTCGGCGGTAAAAAATATACCGTAGGTGATAAAGCTCTTACAAACGCTGTATCTACAAGAGGTTTTAACTTCCTTGTAAAATACTCACCTTTGATTATCTTCCACGCTATTAAAATGGCTGGACTTGATACATCAAAACCTATTCAGTTGGTTACTGGACTTTCAATCGTGAACTGGCAAGAGAGAGAGCAATTTACAAATGCAATTAAAACTATCAATGTAAATAATGAGGTTATTGAGCCAAAAATCAAATTGATGGCACAAGGGCAAGGTATCTACCTTGATTATGATGGAGAGAAAACTGAGGGTGATGTATGTATCGTAGATATTGGATATAACACTTTTGACTTTTTGGTATTCACGGATGGAAAACCAAGACAAGATTTGTCATACGCAACAAAAAAAGGTGCAAATGAAATCATCACGGAGCTACAAACAAAAATTAAAAAAAGGTTTCAATTTGATGCTTCGGAGCAAGTTGCTAAAAAAATCTTTATCAATAAATCTATTGAAATATACGGAGAAAATACCGACTTAACAGATGAGATTGAAGATGCAAAAAAAGATTATGCTGAGTTCGTAATCGATGAGCTTAGATCTCAAAGAGGAGATTTACTAAAAGTTGCTAAAAAGGTAATTTTTAGCGGTGGCGGTGCTTACTTCTTAGATGATGTTGAAATCTTGAAAAAAACTCCAAATGTAACTTTCTCAAGTAAGCCATACGAGTTCGCAAATGTAAGAGGGTATTATAATGGCTAGAGTACAAGTAACAGTAACTGGTAAAGCTGAAAAGCTTTGGGAACTGGTATCTTTATCTAAAAGTAAGGCTATTGAGCAAGCAATCATAACACTTGCTCAAGATAAAAAACTAGCTCCTATCTTCTTTGATGATATGGAAACAGTTGAGGCGGTACTAAACGGTAAAGATGATAATTCTATCCCTAAAAAACCAAAAGAGACTGCTCCAGTAAAAGCTCAAACAAATACACAAAAGCAATCTCCAAAAAAAGATAATAATGAGCAAGTAGAAACGGCGTGGGGTTAATTCCTACGCCCTGCTCTCTTAATAAAATCTACAATCCTCAATCTTCTTAGTAATCAAATCTAAAAACCTAATATAAACCTAAAAAATGAAATATTTACACGGTGATGTAAATGATGTAGTTTTAATGTAAATTGAAGATATGTCAATAAGCTGTTTTAATGAAGATGTAGAATGTAAATTATTGATTTATAGAAGTAGTAAATTTGAAAACTATATTAAAGCAAAGAGTTGAGGTAAGATTAAAACTCAACCCTCTAATAAATTTCTTTTGAACTCTGGATTAGGAACTCCCATACTCATCTGGAGTATTCTTTGTATCTCTGCATACTCCTCTGGTGTGAGCGGCTTATCTTCTTTTGGTTCTCTATTTTTAGAACTGTAATAAGTAAGCCTATTGGCAACGATAAAAGCACTTTGAGCCTGCTCAAGATATTTTCTCCAGCTCTCGGTGTAAGCTTCTCTCTGTATCTCAACTTCGATGTATTCATAAGCCGTCAATTCAAAGCCGATTTTTCTTTGCCCTTTTCGTTGTAAATATGAAAAATTGGACTCCTCTTTGATATTTGATACAATTCTAAAAAGCAAGTCTTTTTCAAACTCTGTTTTGTATGTAAAATAGTATTTTTTGGTTTCCGTATCAATGAGCATATCCAAAGTCATATCGTGTTTTGCAAGTAGATCTTCTAAAAGCTTTTGAGCATTGATAGCTTCACCGCCTACGCCTTGCTTTGCAAGGGCATAAAGTTTTTTAAGTCTGGCTTCCAGTCTTGGATCAATGTTTCTCATTCTGCTTCTCCATCGTACTTTAAATACATTATGACATTCTTGCCATCTGTTAATTTTTCAAAACCTATGCTTTCATAATATTTAACTAGCTTTTTTCTATCTTTAAAATATTTCTCATCTCTTTTGGTTGTATCTGTATCGTAAAGAGGTGATGCAATAGTAAGAAAATCAATATTCCATACATTCATTAATTCAAATGCTTTTATTAAAATTCGTCTTAATATTTTATTACCTCTATACTCACTCTCAATCACAACCTTATCAATCATATAAATTGAAGATGACCAGTCAAAGTATTCAAGTTTTTTCTATATTTAGTTTTTAATGTTGCATTTTTTATATTTTGAAATAAATCCAACAATGCTACTGCATCTGAATGACAATCAAGACTTTCAAATAATCCAAATTCTTCATAATCAATTTTTAAAATACCTAAGCTCCCTATGTGCTTACGACTTTCATATCTATTTTCATATATTATAAAATTAAAATATGTATGACAATCATCTGGCTCCTCGATTAACTCATCACTTAAAGGAACATCGCTTACTACCATTTCTAAATATAATCTTGATAAATCTTTGTTCATAATTTTATTCCCCCTCAATAACTAAAGCATCAGCAAGTAATGGCATAAGCAACACAATAGAGCTTTTCATATGTATAGAACTTGGAGCGTGTGCAATCTTTCCAAGCAACTGGCCGTATGCAAATATAATTCTCTCCATACCTTTTTCTCTGTTCTCAAACATCTCTTTTTTGAATTGCTCATATTTATGCTTAGAGAGCCAAAAAAGTTCAGTTGCCTTTGCAAGAGCTGCAATCTCATCGATAAGAGATTTGTTCTCTTGTAGAAGCTCTACAACTTGATGATTGGTTGCATCATCTTTAAGTTTACTTGTCTCAAAAAAGAACTCGTCCATTAGATCCATATAATTTTTTTGTGTTGAGGTATTCATTGTTCAATCTCCTTGATAAATTGTTTTAGTCCATCTAATAATTGAATTTCCTCTTTATTGATCTCTTTGTTCTCAATTAACTCCTCAAGAGTATAACAAGGATAGCCAAACTCATTAGACATAGAAGATTTAAGATCTACAATCTTTGCGACCGCTTTCTCAAGTAGCTCTTTTTTTAAAACTATGCTCTCCAGTTCTTGAATTGCAATAGTAAGCTTTGCTATTTCTTCTTTTGTGTAGAACTTGTCAAAAGAATTAGACATAAGAGGTAATCCCTCTTGTAGTATGGTTAATCTGTGTCGTAAAATTTCGATAGGTAACTTCATCTTTAGCCTTTCTAAAAAGTAGTAATCAAAAAGTATTTAATTACTAAAATAATACTTAAATATTAGTATATATTTACTTAAAGAACACTAAAAAAAAGCTAATTAAAAAGTATTTAAGTAGTAGTAAATTAGTATTAACATAGTTTATAAAAAGTATTTGAATACTAATAAATTATTATATTAATACTAAATGCTTATTACTCATTTTCCTCATTAGTGCCGTATTTTACAATCATTTCTTCAAAAACATTTCTCCCATTCTCAATATATTTATGAATTTCAACATAATTTAAACGGTCTAATTTTAATACATTCATTGCATCATTCCAGTAGTTAAAACTTAAATTATGCAACTCTCTAGGATTAAATTTAACACGATTTGCATTGTAAATATTGCAAAGAAATTGTGCAGCCACCCTGCTTCCTCCAGTTCCGACTTTTGTTAAATCAATCAGCATTTTTAAGCTGTCAATCCATTCGTCCATTTCAATCACTGCATTTTCAAAGAACTTATAACTTAGCTCTGCACTGTTATCAGAAGCATCACTGCTCTGCTCTGCTATTGCTTTTTTAAAAGCTAAAGATTTATTAATCTTTTGCTTTACCTCTTCACTATTTATCATTATTACTCTCCTCTATTGATTTTAATTTTTTTTCAAGTGTTTTTTCATCCAAGCTTAATGCTATCAAAAGTAACTTTTTATTAAGTTTACTATTTTTAGACTTTTCACTTAATATATCATAGAGCCTCTGTCGAGAAACTCCAATAAGAGCTGCTAATTTTGGTACGGATGTTTTAGCAATTACCGTGTAATCTTTTAGCATATAGCTACTTCTCCTTATTTATTTTCTTCCCTTAATACCATCACTTTTAAGCCCAATAAATGTTATAACTCTTGGTGTGTCCTTACCCCATCTACGCTCTTTTTTCTTGTTTTTAAGGGATAAAATAGTTGATAAAATCACTATTCCAAATATCGCACCAATTCCGTATAAAATCCACTGGCTCATTTGCAAAACCTAAACTATTGTAATTGAGTCTTTGTATTGTTTTAAAAACTCTTGATCAAGGATATAATCCTCACCTAATAATAGATTTTGTTTACTTCTTGTAATGGCAACATATAGTAAGTTTAGCTCTTCTTTTTGAATAATACACTCTCCCTCTTCCTCAAGCTCTTCTCTTAGATTTACAAAGTCGTCTAATATCTCAACTTGATCCCATTCTAAGCCTTTGGATTTGTGGCCAGTAGTTAAAATAAGTTCCGCATCTTTTTGGTCTTTAACACTATTGTCTTGCAGCTCTTTGACAAGGTCTCTAATGCTGTGCTTCATATATTTTCTAACGGTAGTAATTTTTACCTTTAAATCTACCTCATTTGCTTCCTCTGCATAATCTACAAGCTCGTCCATATCGTAAAATTTTTTTATAAAACCGTTTTTGATATAGTCGCTTTTGCCCCATTGTAGATTTTGAATATCTATAAGGTCTTGAAAATTGTAGCTATTAATTCCACCTACAAAATGAAGCTTTTTATCGATATGCTCAATGGCATAGTCAAAAAGTTTAGCGTTTGTTCTGGCAATAATTGCTGTTTGTGTTGGTACATCATCTTTCTGGATAAGAGTACCCCTAAATGGTTTTGGAGCTTTAAGTAAGTATAAATATTGGTTAGCTACTCCTGCAACAACTCTAGGGCATCTAAATGACTGAGTAAGATATAATGTAACTGCTCCATTTAGTTTAGATAGTCTCTCAAGAGAGTCTGTTGCTCCTCTAAATTTGTAAATACTTTGGAATGTATCACCAATAAATACTTTTTTAGATCTTTGTCTCATCACAATATCGATTACACAACCATTAATATCTTGAGCCTCATCAACCAATATAAAATCAAAATACAATTTAGGCTCTGATAACTGGTATCTTTTTAGGTAAAAATCGTGTTCATAAGCGAGTGTACTATCTGTTTGTATTTGTTCCCAAACTTTTGGTAACTTATCAAGGAAATAGCTTATACTGGCTTTATTTTCTCTCCCCCAATCGGTACCATTTTCCGATAGTCTTTTTACAAAGTCCACCATAGTGTATTTTGAATTACAAAAATCACGAATAAGCTTTAAAAGTAAGTAGGCGTGATAGTATTGCTCTTTTTCTGCAACATCTTCACAAAATGGAAGCATATCTAAAGCTCTAAGATTTCCTAGTCTATCTTTGTAATCTTTTCCAATAGCTGCATACGCTAGTGAGTGCATAGTTTTTACAAATACACTAGCCCCAAGGTGCTTGAATTTTTTTGATGCTTCTTTTTGCATAGAGCTGTTATAAGCCATATAAAGTATTTTTTTACCTCGTCTTGCTTCGCAAAACTTAACCAATGTGCTTGTTTTTCCAGTTCCTGCATAAGCATTTACCAAAAGTACATCATCAAACTCCGTTTCTACTATTTGTTGCTGTTCTGGCGTTAATTCCATTATTTCCACTCTCCATTCTTAAAATTGTAATCTCGTGCGGTTCCTGCTTGATATACAGTACAAATTCTCGTATCCGTGATTTTCTTAAAAGAGTTCACCCATACAGTTGCTCCAAAAAGGTCGTTATCTTCTCCAATTTTAAACTGCATATAGCCGTTACAAACGCCTAAATACTCCACCTCACCATTAAAGAAATCATCTAAATTTGTCTTAGTGTTAGGCTTTAAAATATAGCCATTTAAAGAGGTATCAATTTTCTCAATATGTGTGTCAATTTCATCGGCTTTAAAGATATTGATAAGTCCAATTTTAGCATCAATTACGGTCTGCATAATCTCTCTCCTTAGTACCCTTTTGATGAGGTTCTACGACCTCACCGATATTGATAACTTTTGCACTTTTTAAAAGATGAATATTGCTTTTTTTAAAGTTGCTTTTACACCACTTTAATTGGTTCTCTTTTGTAAAACCTAAAAAGCACTCTTTTTTATTTTGATTTACTCTTTCTTGCCCAAGAGATGAAGCAAAAGCATCAGCTACCTCTTCAATCTTAGCTACTACCTTTAAATTATCGATATTTGTTTCAAAAATAAGCAATATTTCCTCTCCTATTTGCAAAAATTGATTACTGGTATTGTAACGGTACTCGTAGTGATATTATTTTTTAGATCCAGTATCATTTTAGATGTGTTTTGGTTCTTCTCTCTTGAAGCAAGTCCAGATAGATACTCTTTGATGCTCTCAAGTGTTGCACCGTTTTGTAATCGCTTGTTGCATACGCTTTTAATTGCATTTAATCTGTCTTGTAACATAAAATTTCCTTGTTAAATTTGAGATGCGTTTGCAAGGGATTGAGAAAGCTTATCTTTACTCTCACTGCACTCATAAAACAACTCATCTTCACTATTGTATTTTTTAACTATATCAACGGCTCTGTCAAGCTCATCATTGTTAATAAATTGGTAGAGTAGGGCGTTATAAATAATCCCCTCTTGCCAAGCTCTAAGCCCTAAATTTGATATTTTTTCTACTAATTCTTTACTCATTGTCATCCTTTTTGTTTGAGCTGCTACAATATTCAAGCATATATACTTCAACTGCATCTGGAGAGATTTCACTAAACTTGTAAACATCTAGGTCTTTAAACTCATAAATTAGATTTAAAAATAGATCTTCTTTAAAAATAACCATCAAGTTTTTAGGATTATGGCCAAGTTTCAAAAACCGCTCAAAAAGTTCTTTGATTTTTGGATTTAATCCAGTAGTCTGGATGATGATAGTTTGAACATTATGTGTTTTTAGCTTCTCCAGCTTTCTTGGAAAAGTATAAATATCAGTCAATGCAAGAACTTCTTTACCATTTTTAACTAAGAACTCATAAATCTCTTTAATATCATCGTGTAGGCTTTTATCTCCCTCAATAATAGCAACTGCATTGTTGCCGACAACATCAAGTATATTTATATCTCTCATTTATGTTTCTCCTCAAATAAATTCCCAAGTTTGGCATCAGATGACTTTGTAAGTCCTAGTTGGTTCATTTTCTCTTTTCTGGCTTTAAGCCAAGCCTTATATGGATAATATCTACGCTCTCCAAAAGGGTAGGCATTGTCAATATCTTTCTTTGTGATTTTATCGCTCCCAAGTTTTTGGATTAAAGAGTTGATAATGCTAAGACTTACTGTGTAATAACTCATATTTTCCTCTAAAATGCCACTTCTCTTGTCATAATCCCACCGATACACTCTCCGTTCATACAACGAGTGCTTTCAATCTCGCCTTTTCTTCGATGTATTCTAATAAAATCATATCTTTTATCT
Source organism: Campylobacter iguaniorum (assembly GCF_000736415.1). Classification (NCBI taxonomy): domain Bacteria; kingdom Pseudomonadati; phylum Campylobacterota; class Epsilonproteobacteria; order Campylobacterales; family Campylobacteraceae; genus Campylobacter; species Campylobacter iguaniorum. The sequence continues at coordinate 61,301 of NZ_CP009044.1, forward strand.
GCGTGAAGCTCCTCAAGGCTTTTGATGTGGTTCCTATTCCACTCTATTAATACTTGAGCTGCTTTTTCACACTCTTCTTTTGTTCCATTTGCAAAAATTACGGCTCTTATATGCTCTTTAATCTTAAAAAATTCGATTATATTTGCAGGTGTAATATTTTTATTATCATTGAAGTGTTGCCAAGCTCTTTTCGTATATGCTCCTGCTACATCACAAGCATTAAGATAATCCTCTGTGCTCATTTGTTCGCCACCATTGTTGAAAATATCATAATATATAGCTGAGTCGCTCCAAGCTATGGCCATAACATTGTAAGTATCATTAAATGATGCTTTAATAACATTTGGACGATAGCCAAGCCATAATCTAAAATATTTATCTGTTTGCTTAATAACTCCAGATTTAATAAGTCCTTGCATTTGAGAAAGTAAATCCTCTATGTTAGTCTCTGGTACATCAGAATAATCAAGAGTTGATATTTTAATTTCTTTTGGTTCAATAGATATTTTCGACTCTTTTAATGGCTCTGGTGTTTCTATTGTTTGCTCTTCTAAAAAATCAAATAAATTAGATTGCTTACCGTGGATCAAAATTTTTAATCCCTCATTGCTTATCATTGGCATTGGTTTACTTGACATATTTCACCTCCAAAAACTTAATCAAATTTTAGCATTATTTATTCTATTTGTCAATACCGTTATTGACAATTTACAAAATTTTAGATAAAATTATGCTAAGAATTAACTAAAGGATGATAAAATATGTGGAAAATAATTATCGCTTTTGATAAGAAACTTGAAGAGCCAATTTGCTCTGCTGATTATGAACCTCACCTCGAAAAAGAGCTGACTTGTGAATTTAGACTTTTAGATGATGATGGAGAGGTCTATGCTAAAGGTTACAGTGATGATGGCTCAAGTGAAAATGCTTTCGCTCCTCTGGACGATTATGGTATGCCAGCTTGGGGTTGTACGGAAATACAATACAAAGAAAAAGGGAAATGGGAGACACTATAATGAAAAAACATAATATTTTACTCATAAGTGGCGGTATTGCTGCAATGGTTCTATTCTCTGGGTGTGCAGGTACTCAACCGCATATACCAATAACAAGTGATATTCAAAGTTTCAAAGATTATATTCTTAAAAAAAGAGCCAATGAAACTGGAAATTATGATATTATTGCCGAAAAACCTCACCAAACAATCATCGAATATAGAACTTTTAATGAGCAATCTAACTTAGCAGATGCAAGTGATATTATGAGAGTTCTTGATGATGCTAAAGAGTATTGTCAAGCAATAGGTGGGAATGGACTGTATGGTGATCAAGCTATAAATCAACTTCAAGGGCTACCAACATCATTTAATATTGATTATGTAAAGTATCGAAATGAAATGACAAGACAAGGGTTTGGGCATTATAGTGGTTTTTATAAGTGTGCATCCGCTAAAGATGGATTTGAAATTGAATATATGAAAGAAGATATTGAACTTCAACAAAGGGATATGATAGGCGGTGGAGCATTAGAAACTTACTCAAGATATTACCTCACCACTCACGATAATCCTCAAAAGCTAAATTCTAAATTATGGTTTAAAAGTGATAAATATAAAAGCTTTGTAATGAAAAATGATACTACTGAGAAAGTATTTAATATTGACAGTACCGCTCAAATACCTTGGAACTACGAAAAAGGAGCTATTGCTCAAAAATATTGTAGTTATAATGGTGGAAATCTCTATATTGCAAACGCTTTAAGCTCTTACAAAAAAATAGATATTGAAGATTACTATTTTGCAAGACTTGAGCAAATAAAAGATAAAAGTAGCATCAATATATTTATGGATATAGATTATATCTGGTGTGAGAACCCAAACAATAAAGCTCAAGAGTTTACCTTAGTTCATAACGGCTCTACGGTTGATTATAAAAATGGTGTAAATAAAGAATATCTTGAAACAAAAGGAGTATCCTTTGTAAAAGCAACTATGGATACTATTCCCTCAAAAACCTCAAGTCAAACCAAAGAATTATCAAAAGAAACAGTAATCGCTAATTATGATGCAAAAAAAATGTCATCACTTGGAATTGAGCCAGATTTAGCAATGTACACATTAACATCTAAAATGGATACATATAAATCAGTAGGACAAATAAGATATGAAACTTCATATAATGGAACTGAGCCAGATGGATGTGAGTATGCTAGTGTTACAAAAAGAATGATGCAAAGTGTCGATATACAAAACTTTAAACAATGCAGAGGTGGAAGTATTACTTATATTGGAAAAACTGGAGTAGAAGAGCTTACCGATGAAGCAAAAGAGCAATTAAAATCTGTAAGTAAAAGATTGGAAGCAAGTTGTAAACTGCAAAATCAAGCTACTGCGAAGATTAATGAGTTTACTTTTAAATGCTTTAAAAACCCTCTTAACAATAACTACAAATTTGTAGTATTAAAAGATGGGAAACTAATCACTAGAGGAGTAGGGGAGTAAATTCTCATCTCTCCACATATCCATTAATTGAATAATTTGTTGGTTGTTAAGGGAAGAGAGTAGGTTGAGAACTCCAATTACTGATTTTGGTGTGTTTGTTCCATTTGCCCACTTATGGAAATTAATCCCTCCAAAATCAGAAATGGTACCCATCTCATCGTATGTCATTTTTTGACTTGTGTTGGTAGCAAGCATACCTTTACTTTTTAGGATTAAGCTCGCAAGTTTTTCTTGATCCCTCTTTTTCATTGACCTCTCTCTATAAAAATTGCTATACAGTATATAAAATAGTATTATAGATTAACTTTTTTTAATCTTACTTTAAAAAAAACTTTGAGTAATATTTTAGCATAAAATATTCTAAAAGGGGGTGAAGCGAAAATTTTAATAATAGTCGTAATCACGACAAACAGTTTTTAGGACAAGGTAAGTTTAACTTTAGAATATAAAGGAGATTAGATTGAAGAAAATTGCAATTCTCTTGGCAATGTTTGCCTTTTTAGGAACGGCTGCGTTTGCAGGAACTACGGATAATTTAGGTGCCCAAAGCTTATGGAACACATTAAGCGGATGGTTGGACGATACTTATGTAGCAAGAATTATAGCATTGATGTTTTTTGCGGTTGGTGTATGGAGAGCTTTCGCTGGTTCTATCTTACAATTTTTCTTAATGCTCGGATTTGCTGTGTTGGTAACACAAGGAAACACGATCATTAGTGCTATCAATAGTGCAACATTCTAATGCAAGTGCGGAGTAATCTCCGCCTTTGCGTTATGGTTTTTTGAGGTTTTTTCTCAAAAGATTTGAATAAACCATAAAATAAAAGGAGTAAATGGTGAAGCCAGATGGATATGTTGAAATAAATAAATTTATAGACACTAAGCCGATGTTTGGGAATTGGGAAGTTGATACCTTGATGGTATTTTCTGTTTTTGTTGGTATTGCTATTATGTTCACAAAAGGCTTTATTCCCTTTGCAACTTTCTTCGGTACTGGTGTACTAGCAGCTACACTGTACGAAAAAATCAAAAAATCAAAAATCAAAGGTTTTTTCCTGCATATACTTTATATGCTTGGAATTAGGCAACCTAAAACATTGCCACCATCTTATATGAGATATTACATAGGAGCGTAACGGATATGTTGTTTGATAAATTCAAATTTAAAATGGATAAGTACATATATGAAAATTGGACTTTTCGTATAGTTACTTTTGTGTTGCTCGGTGTGATCCTTTTCCAATCATACCTTATTAGTAGTCGTATGGATAACCAAAAAGTTGTATTTATGCCTCCAAAGGTAATAAATCAAGAGTTTTGGGTTACTGGTAATGAGGTGTCAAAATCTTATCTTAATGAGATGGCTCTTTTTACAGTCTTTAACCTTATGAATGTAACAAAAGAGACTGCAAAAAACAATATAGATAATCTTCTTGTTTTAGTTTCTCCAGATTTCTATTATGAAGTTAAATCAAACCTAATGGATCAAATGAACTATATTACAGATAATGCAATAAGTAGGGTGTTTTTCCCATCTGTTGTGAATGTAGATCAAAAAGGTCTTATAAAGGTTACTGGTGTAATGAAAGATATTATCTCGGATAAGATAATGAGGTCTGAGCAAGCGGTAGTAAGAATTGAATACCAAATTAAACAAGGTAGATTTTGGATCTATGACATCAAAATTACAAAGGATGATAAATGAGAAAAATGTTGTTAATGTTGTTAATGGCCACGGCTCAAATGTTTGCCGTAACAGTGATTGATAATCCTACATCGGAGACAATCACAATTAATGTATCAAATAAGAGCGTTAATAGAATAGTTCTTCCCTCTAAAATACTTGATGTGGCTTATTCAAAAGAGAAAGGTGTAGATATTAAAATCGCTGATAATCAAGCTTTTGTTAAATATGTTCCTATTCAAAAAGAGCAAGTGCAAGTTATCGCAAAAGATAAAGTAGAGAAAATTGGTGAGCCAGAGATTATCTATGATAAAGCAAAACCATCGGAAGTATTTTTTGTAACAGAGGGTAAAACTTATGCTTTTGCTCTCAATCCTCAAGAGATAGAAGCTGAAACTATTATTGTTAATGATTTCAGTAAAAGGGCTGAGGAGATTGTAAAGTATGAAACAGATGATACATATATCTCTACACTTGCAAAAATATCTCAACTAATCTTAAAAGGTGGTTCGCCTCAAGGTTACAAAGTTAAGCAAGTTGATAATTTACTTAGCGATCAAGCGGATTTAAAAATTAAAGAAATTACAACTTATGAGGGTGTTATATATACTGCTTCCTTAGTTGAGGTTTCAAACAAAACTGATAAACCTAAAAAACTAAACCCAAAAGAATACATCAAGTATGCAAATGGAACTCCAAAAGCAATTACTGCATATTATGACAATGAAGTTAATTATCTTCTACCGTTTGGAAAAGCTTATGTTGTAATTGTTACAAAGGTTGAAAAATGAGTGATATATTTTTGAAACTTTTTAGTAATGACCGTGATCCGTCAAATGCTGAAAACAATCAAAAAATGAACAAAATACTTATTTTCATTGGATTGTTTGTTGCAATGGCGGTTCTTTTAATGATGGTGAGCGATGAGAAAAAGGAAGATAAAAGAGATGTAGGCTCTTTTAAAATCGTTGAAGAAGATACGATGGCAAAAACTAGATGGGTTGGTGATGCTGCCGTAGATATGAAAATAGCTAAAAAACAAGTTGATAGTCTTAATAAAGAGAATGATAAATTAAGTAAAGAGCTTGCTGATTTAAAGAAAATGATTGTTGATATGAAAACACAACAAGATAAAAACATAAAAGCTGCTGAACAACCACAAACTCAAAAAGATAATCAACCTTTCCCTTTCGGAGATAGCAGCAAAGGTTTATATACTAATTATCCAAAGCCAAATGATGGCTCAACAACTGGAACATTAGGAATAAGCCAACTTGGTGATGTTCCAGATATTCAAAAGCAATCTGTAACAAAATATACAAGAATAGATGGAGCTTTAGAGTACACACAAGTTGCAAAACCTACGGAAGTGGAAAAAAAAAGTAAGCCAAAAGATAAAACAATAATCTCTACTGGTTCTATTACTAAAGCGGTATTGTTATCTGGAATGGATGCCCCTACAATGACACAAGCAAAAACCTCACCACTTCCAGTTTTAATGAAAGTAACGGATTTATCAATTTTGCCAAACAGATGGCAATATGATATTAAAGAGTGTTTTTTAGTAGGAGAGGGTTACGGGGATTTAACTGCTGAGAGAGCATACATAAGAACCAATAATATATCTTGTGTTACAAACAAAGGTAAATATATAGATATGCCTTTCAAAGGTGCTGCAACTGGCGAAGATGGTAAATTAGGACTTAAAGGTGAAGTTGTAACTAAGCAAGGAGCATTATTGGCTAGAACTCTAATTGCAGGCTTCTTACAAGGTGTTGGCGATGCGTTCTCACAACAAAATCAAGTCGTACTTACTGGTACAACTGGTGTAACAACAACCACAAAAGATTTAACTGCTGGTCAAGCAATGGAGATGGGAGCATTTAGCGGATTGTCTAAATCTGCTGAGAAACTTGCTGATTTTTACTTGAAAATGGCTGATCAAGTTGCTCCAGTAATTGAAATTTCTGCTGGTAGAGAAATCAATATTATCACTACTCAAATGGTAGAGTTAAAAAGCATCGAAGAGATGGAAAATGCAGGTAATACAAATCAAGGAGATAAGAAATGATGAAAATGGGATTAATGAAAAAAATTGCAATAAGTATTTTTGCTTCGGCGATAGTTTTATATGCGGATGCAGCAACTGCAACTGGGCATAAAGCATTAACACTAACTGAGCAACAAGAGGAGAGTTTAGTAAGAAGTATTATTCCCTCTACAAAAGTTGAAAAAGTAATAAGAGCTGAGGCGGATGGTTTCTATAAAGCATATCTTGCAAACGGACAAATTTTATATATAAATCCATTTAAAAGATTGATTTTTGTAGGAGAGATTTATACCGCTGGCGGACAAAACTTAACTGCAAATGATAGAGAAATTTGGCAACACGAATTACAAAATGGGCAACTTGAAACTCTTACAAGAGATGAACTTATAAAAGATGCTGTAAAAGTTAATTTTGGCAAAGGTGCAAGCAAATATGAGTTTGTAATTTTTACTGATCCAGAGTGTCCTTATTGTACAAAAGCTGAGGAGCATTTTGCAAAATACGATACTTCGGTATATGTAAATTTTCTCCCTCTACCATTCCACAAAAATGCTGAAAAATGGAGTTTAGAGGCTTTATCTTCAAAAGACTTCAAAAAAGCTATGGAGCAAATTAAGAAAACTGGTAAGGACTTGGGAGTTGAGATAACTCCAAAAGCAAAAGAGCAACTTGATAAAATGGTAGCTCTTGGGAAAAAACTTGGAATAAATGGTACTCCTAAAATATTTGTTATTGAAAAGAATAGCAATAAAGTTGTAGGTATTATAGACGGTGCAAATATCCCTAAAATGGATGAATATTTGAAAAAGGATAAAAGCGATGATAAAAAATAGTATTGCTCTAACAGTTGCCGCAACTGTCTTTATGACTGGTTGCTCGGCAATGTTACCTTATAGAGATGATTTTCAATGTGAAAAAGGGAAAAATAGTGGTGTTTGTGCATCTGTATCAGAAGTTTATGAGATGAGCTTTGATATGGATACACTTAAAAAGAAAAAACTAAATCAAGAGGAAGAGGGTTGCCAAGAGTGTGAGGATAAAGATGTAAAAAAGGAAAACATCGGTAAACCTATTGGAATTGATGTTAATGCAACTGAAAATCAAAGATTAAAAGAAATTGTAGAAGCTATCGAAATTAAAAAGCTACAAGATGGTAGGCCAATAATTATACAAAATAATAATTCAACTGGAGTAGATAGCGAAACAAAGCAAAATATTCAAAAAATGATAGTTTCTAAAATGTCATCTGGTTCTGTTGCAGGAGCAGCAGCTTCAACTGGCGGAAATATGAATAAGAGCATCACTCAAGGACAAGAGAGCATAGATTGTTCAAAAGTGTCTGGAGATGATGTTGTGCATACTCTTAATCAAGATGTAAAAGTTTGTGTTTATAACGCAAATATTAGAAAAAATCCATCTTGTACGGCTGATATTGTAAGAGTTGCAAAAAAAGATGAAGTGCTATATGCAGAATATGAGAAAAACGGATGGGTAAAAACAAATGACGGATACATTCATAAAAGCATCATTACACAAAAGTAAAACGGCAATTATTGCTGTATCTTTAATGGCTTCTACATCATTATTTGCAAACGATGTAGAAAAGAATATGGAGACAATGCAAAAAGCTATCATCAAACTTATAGGACACTATGATGAAACAAACAATGCTTTAGAAATTGTGAACCAAAAAAATAAAACTCTTGAGGCAAAAGTTGCAGAACTGCAAACAAAATTAAAAGAGGTGCAAGAAGAGCAAACAAAAATGAGAGAACCTAGAGCTACCGTTGAAGTTCTTGGAGTTTTTGCGGAAGAGCCAAATATGGTTACTGAAAAAACTCTATACACAAAAACAGATCAAGAGAATTTCTCAACTGGAAAAGTTATGGCTCAAACACTTCATAAAAGAAAAGAGCCTACTGCTAATGCAAAACATATAGGGTATCTAAAGTATGGTGAGATTGTAGATATTGAAGAGATAATCACTAATGATAGTGGCCATCTTTGGGCAAAATTAAAAAATGGCGGTTACGCTTCAACAAAATGGATAGAAATTCAAACTAAAACAAAGGAATAATGGATGAAAATGAAGATAATGACAACAATGGCAATAGCTGCAACGATTTTAATGAGTGGATGTGCAACAACTGGAAATCCTCAAATTGGAAATAATGGCGATATGTCAAAAATTGAGGCTTTTGTTGCAAATGATAAAAAAGATGTATCAAAAGAATTGCTAAAAACCTCACCAGTTTATGCTCAAAAAAATCAACATAAAGCGGTTGAGGAAAATATGGTAAAAATTAAAAATGATATGCCCCTTTATAGACAACCACTATTCGCTCAAATGGTTGTATTTCCATATATTAGTGATGCAGGTATTTATCACGGTTATCAAGAGAGTTGGATTAAAATTAAAGAGGGTGAGTTTGTATTAGCTGATCCAGCTACAAATTCAAAAGATGAAAAAATCTTTGATTACAATGAGGTTTCAAA